>NZ_JBFAKS010000044.1:0-91094 GCF_040655855.1 Kribbella sp. NPDC050281
GGCCAGCCGCACGCGGTTGGCCAACCCACAGGCTCGTGGGTCAACCCACCAGCCAGGTTGGGGAGGGAGGGTGGCGGGGCAGACGGTGGGGCGGGGAAGGGGCGGGGAAGGGCAGGGTAGGGGTGAGGGTGGGTCAGGCTGGTGGGGTGGGGGTTGCGCCGGTGGCGGTGACTTCGTAGGTGGTGGAGCCGACGCGGAGGCCGGTGAGGCGGGCGTTGGGGTCCAGGGCGGCGACCTGTGGGTTCGCGGTGACCGTGCCGTCGAGGCCGACCTCGACACCGAAGACACCCTCCAGGACCAGGCTGACCCAGGCGCCGGACGACGAGCACGACCAGTCGATCAGGTACGGGAACTGTGGCGGCGACTTGCGCGCACCACCGGCCATGGCAGGGACCGCCTCCTCGACGAAGTGCGCCTGACCGGTCGGCCCCTGGTTGGCCGACTTCGCCAGGCCGGGCAGCCAGTCCAGTACGACGTCCGCCCGCCCCAGCTGGAACAACGCACGACCGGCATCAGCCGGCCAGGCGGGATAGGCACCGTTCCACTGGTGATCCGGCCGCACGCTGAAGGCCGCGTCGGCGTCGTACGGCGAGAGTGCGCGCATCCACGTCGGGGTCTGCAGCTCTCGCTGGAAGAAGTCGACCATCTCGGTCCGCTGGCTCTCCGAGAGGTCGGCGGCGATCGTCGTACCGATGATGTTGAAGTCGTAGCAGTGCCGCACCGGGATCATCGCGCCGTCGGGCTGCCGTGCGTGCCAGAAGCCGCTGCCCTCGATGTACAGCTCGTTGACATGACCGACCTGCTCGTCGGCCTCCTTGCGCAGCAACGCCGCCCGGTCCTCGTCACCGGAGCGCGAAGCCACCTCGGCCGCGACCCGCAGACACCACACGTTGGCGGCGTTGAAACTCGCGACCTCGTGCACGTAGCTGCTGACGCACTCCATCAGGTTGTCGATGCCGCCGTAGTCCGCCAGTGCGTGCTTGCCGCGCAACCCGCGCCAGGCGGTCGCCCAGTCGTGCAGATGCTCGCCGACCGGCTTGTGCGCCACTTCCCGGCCCACCTCGGTGTCCAGGAACCCGGTGTCCCCGGTGAAGCGGACGTAGTCCCGCACCAGCCGCGTCATGGCGAAGTCGTTGACCGAGTACCAGTACCCGACCGGCCCGCCGGTGAGCCACTCGGTGCCGAAGTGCGCGTGGGTGTCGAGATCGATCCAGTGCTCGATGTGCTTGCGCATCGGCGCCGGGTCGAGCAGCGCATGGGTCAGCGACGAGAGGCTGTAGTCCCAGATGAAGGTCGTGGTCTGCCAGTACCGCGGCATCAACGTGTCGTACGTCCGTCCGAGCACACTGGCCGGGTTGTCCCGCCGGAACCAGATCACCCCGAGCACGCCCCACCAGTACAGCTTCCGCAACGCCTCGTTCGACGTCTCCAGAATCGGCAGCGACCCACTGAAGCCATCACTCGTTGGGTCGAACGCATCCGCCAACGCCTTGTCCCACAGGCGTTCCGCGTCCTCGATCACCGCCGGCACGTCGGCCACACACGCGTCGAAATGCGCGGAAGCCTCGGCCAGGTCGCCCGCCAGCACATGGACGTACGCCAACCGGCCACTACCCGACGAGTCCAGCGTGATCGTTGCTTCGAGCATCGACCGGTCCACGGCACCCGGTACGTCGAGGCCCTGCACACTCACCGCGGACCCGGACTCCCCTGTTCCGACGACACGCTCGCCGTCGGCACGCAATGTGTTCGGCTCCGACGGCGGCTCCGGCTTCAGCCAGCCGCGCGGCGAACGAGTCGCCGTACTGTCCAGTGCGAGGCCCAGACGCACCGAGCGCCCTGGTGTCCCGGAAACCTCCAGCTGTACGACGACCGCCGGGCGACCGGGCGCACACGCGGTGGTCGACCGCAGGTGGAGCCCATCGACCGTCGTCGACCGCACCACGCAGTCCGGCCGCCACACCACCTCGACAGTGCCGCCGTACGACCGGGCCAGCCGGCCGTCGACGTACAGCTGACCGGTGATGCAGTCGCCGTGCGAGTACGGCGGGAAGTTCACGCTGCGGACCGCGAACACGTCCAGATCGACCTGTGCGGTGCCCAGGAAGTTCGTCAGCCCGGGCGGGTTGAACATGTCGTCGTACGTATGCGTCAGAACGTCGCTCGCCAGATCGGCGGAACGAGGAATGGTCATGAGGGGTCTGCCCAATCGGTGTTCGGGAGGAGCGGGTACCAGTCCGGGCGCGCCGGATCCCGGTCGTACGGATACGGGCCGAGCTCGCGGAACAGTTCGGCGTACTCGGCCAGCTTGTCGCGGTCCAGCTCCACGCCGAGCCCGGGAGCCTCCGGTACGGCGATCGTCCCGCCGTCGTACGGAAGCTTGCCTCCGACAATGATGTCGTCGCGCAGGTGGTGGTAGTGCGCGTCCGCGGCGAAGGCCAGGTTCGGGACCACGGCGCCCAGGTGCAGCATCGTCGCCAGCTGGATGCCGAGCTCGCCGGAGGAGTGCACGGCAACCCCGAGCTGGAAGGTCTCGCAGACGCCGGCCGCCTTGATGCACGGCCGGATGCCGCCCCAGAACGTGGTGTCCAGCAGGATGACGTCGACGGCCGGGTCGAGCACGTTCGCGGCGAGCTGCTCGAAGTTCACGACCACGGTGTTGGTGGCGAGCGGGATCGGAGTGTTCTCGCGGACCCGCCGCATGCCGTTCAGGCCCCAGGTCGGGTCCTCGAGGTAGTCGTTGTCGAGGTCCTCGATGCCGCGGGCGAACCGGATCGCCTCTTCGACGCTGAACGCACCGTTCGGGTCGAACCGGACCCGGTGCCCGGGGAACGCCTCGGCCAGCGCGCGGAAACACTCCCGCTCGTAGTCCGGCGGGAACACGCCGCCCTTCAGCTTGTGCACGCGGAAGCCGTGGTCGTCGACGAGCGACCGCGCGTGGGCCACCAGCTGCTCGGCGGTCCGGATCTCACCGGTGCCGTCGTCGGCCGGGTGCCGGAAGAACAGGTAACTGGCGAACTCCACCCGATCGCGGACCTTGCCGCCGAGCAGTTCGTGCACGGGTACGCCGAGCTCCCGGCCCTGCAGGTCGAGGCAGGCGAACTCGATCGCGGCGAGCAGCTGGGTCCGGTTGTTGTAGAGGCTCGCGGTCGGGTTGGCGAGCATCCAGCGCAACGCCTCGGTGCGGGCCGGGTCATGGCCGACCAGGTAGGGCTTGAGTCCGGTGACGGCGGCCTCGGCGCTCTGGCCGCCGCCGCCCATCTCACCCAGGCCGATCAGGCCGTTGTCGGCTTCGACCTCGACGACGGTCCGGACGAACCGCCCCCAGTGCGCGCCGTTGCTGTGCCGCAGCGGCGCCTCGAGCGGCATCGTGACGGTGGTGGCGCGGATGTCGACGATCTTCACTTGGCGTCCTCCGGCAGTACGACGGCCAGTCCGGCGGTCAGCCCGCCGTCCACCTTCACGTCCGCGCCGGTGACGAACGCGGCGCCCGGCGAGGCCAGGAAATGGATGACCTCGGCAACTTCTCCGGGTGTCGCCACCCGGCCGAGCGGATGCGAGCGACCCCACTCGGCGACCACCTCGTCGGTCGATCGCCCGCCACCGAACTGTGCCGCGGACGTCCGCAGCATCGGGGTGTCCACCGAGCCGGGGCAGACCGCGTTCACCCGGATCCCGTCCGCGGCGTGGTCGACCGCCATCGCCCGCACCAGGCTGAGCAACGCGCCCTTCCCCATCGAGTACGCCGCCACACTCGTCTGCGCGGCGTAGGCCTGCACCGAGGAAACCACCACAACACTCCCGCCGCGTGGAAGCTTCGGCACGAACGCCTGACAAGCAAAGAACACTCCGCCGACATTCACTGCCATCACCTCGTCGAAGACAGCGGGCGGCGTATCCACGACAGTCCCATACCGCTGGATCCCAGCGGCACACACCAACACTTCCACGCTGTCGAACTGCTCCGCGGCTGCTGCCAAGGCACCCCGGTCACCAACGTCGACCGCGATCCCCCGAACACCCAGTTCGTCCTGGAGGGAAGCGAGGGCATCCGCATCCCGATCCAGGGCAACCACCTGATCACCGGCGGCAACAAACCGCTCCACAGCACCACGTCCGATCCCGGCGGCCCCGCCGGTCACGACGACTGTGCGGCGACCCCCCACCCCGCCGGAGGCGGCGCTTTGCACTTCGCCACCGAGGGTGGCGCCAGGATCCTGCGACATATGTGTCCTTTCAGAACTGGCCGAGGGCGAGGCCCCGGGAGAAGAAGCGTTGGGCGGCGAGGAAGAGGATGACGGTGGGCAGGGAGACCAGGAGTCCGCCGGCCAGGACGGTGGGCAGGGCGGCGCCGCCGTACGTGCTCTGCAGGCCGGTGAGGGCGGGCATGATCGGACGGACCGATTCCGACTGACTCAAGGTCAGGCCGAGCAACAGGTCGTTCCAGACGAACGTCGCCTGCAGGATGAAGATCGCGGCCAGCGCCGAACCCGCCATCGGCAGGTAGATGCTGCGGAAGATGCGGAACAGTCCGCCGCCGTCGACCACCGCGGCCTCGAACACGCTCCGCGCGATCCCGGTGAAGAAGTTCCGCATCACGAACGCCGAGAACGGCACGGTGATCGCGGTGTAGACGATGATCATCCCGACCCGGGTGTCGTACAGGCCGGAGTCGGCGTACCCGGAGAACAGCGGCATCAGGATCATCTGCAGCGGGAAGATCGTGCCGCCGAAGATGAACACGAACCACAGGAATCCGCGCTTCAGCTTCAGTACGACGATCGCGTATCCGGCGGCCGCACCGATCAGGACCGCGAGCACCGGCGCGATCACGCTGTACATCGTCGTCGCCACCAGCGTGTCGCCCAGTGCCGCCTTGTTCCACGCGTCCGCGAAGTTCGTGAACAGCGAGAACCCGGCCGGCTTCCACACGGTCGCGGCGTCGTACCCGTCGACGGGCTTGGCCGCGTTCACGATCAGCAGGTACACCGGCGCGAGCCAGATCAGCCCGAGGACGACGAGGAACGGAGTCTTAACCCTGCTCACGCGAATCTCCCAACTGGTAGCGGAGATAGAGGATCGACGCGGCAAAGGTGACCAGGCTCAGGAACAACGCGATCGCGGCGCCCTGGCCGTAGTCGTTCAGCACGAACGTCTCCTTGTACATGGACAGCGCGAGCGTCTCCGACGACGTACCGGGACCGCCCTGCGTCATCACCCACACCACGTCGAACGTCTTCAGGCTGGCGACGATCGACAGGCCGATGACGACCGTGGTGATCGGCCGCAGCTGCGGCCACAACTGGTGCAGGAACAGCCGGAAGCCCTCCGCACCGTCCAGCCGGGCGGCCTCCAGCGGCTCGGCCGGGATCGACTGCAGCCCGACCACGAACAGCAGTGCGTTCACACCGGCCGCCTGCCAGGTGACGGCCACGATCATCATCAGCGTGTTGCCCGGACCGGCCTGCAGCCAGCCGGTGTGCGCACCGGGGAGGCCGAAGAACCCCAGCATCTGCCCGAGCGCACCGTCCGGCTGCAGTACGAAGCCCCAGATGACACCCACCGCCACACCGGAGATCGCGTACGGCAGCAGGAACGGCAACCGCAGCCACGTGCCCCACTTGTGCCCATAGGTCAGTACGGCGATCAGCAACCCGAGCACCACCGGCAGAGTCACCATGCCGACGACCCACAGCAGCGTGTTGACCAGCGCACCCACCAGGTCCGGGTCGCTGAACATCGCCTTGTAGTTCGCGAGCCCGGACCAGATCGGTGAGGCCAGGCCGTCGTAGTCGGTGAAGCTGACGTAGGTCGTCCAGAGGAACGGCAGGTACAGCAGCAGTGCGACCACGGCCACGGCCGGCAGGCCGAACAGTGGCGCGGCCCGGGCACCCGTCCGCGCCGACTGTTGTCCAGTCGCGCGGCGCTTGACGGGTGCCGGCCGCTCGATCGTCGAGGTCACTTCTGTTTGGCCCAGTACGCGTCCGCCTCGGCCTGGATCTTCTGCAGGCCCGGCATCGGATCGCCCGGCTTGGTCACGAACGCGCCGAACACCTCGAGCGCCTTGTTCGCCACCGGCACCGGTGTCGCCTCGAACCAGCGGTTGATCAGCCGGTAGCCGTCACCGCCGACGTCCTTGTTCAGCGCCGCCAGCCCCGGGTCCTTGACCTCGGCCTTCGGGTTGAAGGACAGGTCGCCGCGGGCGTTCGCCCAGGCGGTCTGCGCCTGCGGCGTGACCCACCAGTCGGTCCACTTCTTCACCGTCGAGGCATGGTCACTCGCGGCGGCCGAGCAGACCGGACCGGTCTCGAAGATCATCGAGGTCTTGGGCAGTGAGGGATTCACGTTCGGGATGAGGAAGAAGTCGTAGTCCGTGCCGGCCTTCATCTTCAGCGTGTTCAGGTTGCCGCTGAACCAGGTGCCGAAGTTGATCATTCCCACGGCGCCGCTCTTCAGCTGCGCCTGCGGCTCGGTCTTCGAGCCCGGGTCGCTGAAGTCGCCGGCCTCGATCATCTTCTTCCACTCGTTCATCACCTCGACCACACCCGGGTCGGTGTACTTCGCCTTGCCCGTGGCCAGGGCGTCGTACAGGTCCGGGTCCTTGCCGGCCAGCAGCGTCTCGAACCAGACGAAGCTGAACAGGATGTTGGTCTGGTAGAACGGCCTCACCCCGACGGCCTTGACCTTGTCGGCCACCGTCATCAGTTCCTGCCACGTCTTCGGGGTCTCGGTGATCCCGGCCTTCTTGAAGACGGCCTTGTTGTAGTACATCACCCAGTAGCCCGCCAGCAGCGGGAGACAGTACTGCTTGTTGTCGAAGGTGAAGTACTGCTTCAGCTGCTCCGGGATGTTGCCGTCAGCAACCGCCTTGGACCACTGGTCGGTGGTCTCGGCGACGAGCTTCTGGTCCACCAGATCCTGAAGCTCCTTGCCGGTGTGCCAGCTGAACAGGTCCGCCTTCTCCTTGGTCCGGAACGAGGACCGGATGAACGCGGTGTAGGTGTTGGAGTCGGAGTAGCCGACCGGCTCCATGCCCACGCCGACGTCCTTCTTGCTGGCCGCGCCGACCTGGACGAAGGCGTCCTTCCAGCCGCCTTTGTCGTTGTAGAACTTCAGCGAGTCGACCGGCTTGTCCTCGCCCTTGGCGGCGCTCGAGCCGCCATTGCCCCCGCAGGCGGACAGCACGAGCGCGCCGGCCACCGCCAGGGCGGTCAGTGCTTTCCGATTGGTGATGCGTCGCATTGTGGTGCGTCCTCTCAGCTCTCAGGGGGTGCTGGGGTCTTGGGGCGGGTTGACACGTTCGTTGATGACGGCAAGAACTCCGTCGAGGTGCTCGCGGGTCAGCCGCTCGGCCAGCTCGGAGTCGCCGGCCAGGACAGCCGCGTGGATGGCCCGGTGCTCGTCCAGATCGGTCTGCCGGTCGCCGTGGATGTGCAGGATCTCCAACTGCTCGCGGACGTTGACGACCGTCACGGACTCGACCACCTCGGCCAGCGTCGCGTTCCCGGTCGCTTGCGCGAGCGAGCGGTGGAAGTCCATGTTGACCTCGGCCAACTGGGCGTGGTCGCCGGTCTCGATCAGCTCGGCCGCAGCGGCCAGGTCCCCCTCCATCTGCTGCAGTGCGGCCTCAGTGCGGACCCGCGCGGCCACTGCGGCGACCGGTGGCTCGATCAGCGCCCGTGCCTGCAGCAACTCGACCAAGCGGTCTGCTGACGGCGTCGGGGCCAGCGGGTTGGCCAGAACCAGTCGGCCGACATGCGGACCGACGTACACGCCTGATCCGTGCCGGAGCTCGACGGCGCCGGTGGCCTCCAGCCTGCGGAGCGCCTCCCGCACTGTCGGTACGGCGACCTTGAAGCGGTCGGCCAGCGATCGCACCGACTCGAACTGGTCACCGGACGACAGCTTGCGGTCGGCGATCAGCGCCAGCATCGACGCGGCCAGGTCGTCGAGAAGGCTCCGGCGTACGACGCCACCCGATGAGCTCACTGTGCTCCCGCCGGGGTCAGCGTCACTCCGACGAACCGGGGCCGGTAGATGCTCACGTCGGCGTACAGGTCGGTGTTGGCGTCGAGACTGTTGACGTTGTAGCTGACCAGGAGCGTGTCGCCGCGGCGCAGGTCCGGGTGGTCGTGGGAGTTGTACGTGATGATGTTGGCGTTCCCGTAGCTCCCGGTGGTTCCGGTCTCCGGGGTCTGGTAGAGCTCGACCGGCTTCACGAACGGACCGGTCGGCGAGCAGGAGAAGTACCCGAGGACGCGCTTGCTGAACAGCTCGGTGGTGTCGTGAGTGACCAGCACGTAGCCGTCGTGCCAGCGCGTCACGCTGTGCTCGTTGGCAACGCCCTCCAGCACTCGGGCCGAGGCGGTCTCGTCCGCCGACCAGCCGGAGCCGGTCCAGTACTCCCATGGCTCCGCGGTCAGGTCATCGCCACGGACCCGCGCGACATGCTGGTACTTCGAGCTGCCCAGGTCCTCGACACCGTAGATGTAGGTGTAGCCGCGGTCGCTCAGCAGCCAGGCGGACCACTGCACGTTGGCGGCCGACGGGAGCGGGGTGAGCGAGCGTAGCTTGAGCGTCTTGCTGTCGAACCGCGCGAGGTAGTTGCTGGCCCAGTGCCAGTCCCACTGACCCGGACCGGTCTTCTCGAACCGCAGTGCGGTGACGTCGAGGTACCGGCCGGCGTGGCTGGTCGCTGCCGCGCCGACCCAGTACCAGCCGTTGGCGGGCGGTGGCAGGAGCGCCGTCGGGTTGGCCGGCGTACCGCCGGTGACGGTCTTCAGCGTCTTGCCTTGCTGGACCACGAACGAGTTGTTGATGAACGGCGTCGTGGTCGGACGGCTGCCATCCGGGTTGACAGGGCCGAGGAACGTGTCCGAGAAGACCCAGGCGGTGCGGCCTCCGGGCAGCTGGACCGAGTAGGTGCTGTCCGCACCGGTCCAGCCCGTGCCGGTGTTGCTGTAGGCGTTCAGCAGCGACTCGGGCGCGGCGTGCGGCTGCGCGGTCGCCGACCAGTTGGTTCGCACCGCGCTGCAATCCGGTGTCCCGGAGGCAACCGCGGGCGAAGTGATTGCTCCAGCGGTCAACGACACCACTCCGACCGCAGCTACCCACCGACGTCGAAACATGAAAATGATCAGATCACTTGGTCATTAGCCTGTCAAGACTCAGGGTTGGATCAGGGCGCGTACGGGGGCTTGACGCTACCGGTGGGGTGGGAGGATCGACCGCATGAAGAACTTGGTCATCAGGCTGCTCGCCAACGCGGTCGCGCTGGCGATCGCCAGCTGGATCGTCGCCGGGATCACTTTGCAGGGTGCGACCACGGGCCGGCGGATCCTCACGCTGCTCATTGTCGCCGCGATCTTCGGTGTGGTGAACGCGATCGTGAAGCCCGTGGTGAAGCTGCTGTCGCTCCCGTTCATCATTCTGACGCTGGGGCTGCTCACCTTCGTCATCAACGCGGTGATGCTGCTGCTCACCTCGTGGATCACCGGGAAGCTGGACGTGCAGTTCCACGTCGACGGTTTCTGGAACGCGCTGCTCGGCGCGTTCATCATCACCGTCGTCGGGGTGATCCTCAACGCCGTCCTCCCGGACAAGGCGGAGATCAAGTGACGTGAGGGTCGAGATCGTTTGTACCGGGAATATCTGCCGGTCGCCGATCGGGGAGGTTGTGCTGCGGGCGAAGCTCGCGGAGGCGGGGATCGACGACGTGCAGGTCACCAGCTCGGGCACGGGCGGGTGGCATGTCGGCGACCCGATGGACCCGCGGGCCGCGGCGGCCTTGCGCCGGCGCGGGTACGACGGCAGTGCGCATCGGGCCCGGGAGTTCCGGGCCGGGTGGTTCGCGGAGCGCGATCTCGTCCTCGCGATGGACTCGGGACACCTGTCCGCGCTGACCCGGCGAGGTCGTGCGACCGTCCCGATCCAGTTGTTCGCGGACGTCGACGTACCCGATCCGTACTACGGCGACGACGACGGGTTCGACGACGTCCTCGCGCAGATCGAGAAGGCGGCCGACGCCTGGGTCGACCGCCTCCGGTCCAGGGCCTGACCTACGGCTGGTCGATCTCCCGCTTGACGGCAACGAACCAGTCGACGCCCGGTTCGAACTTCTTGCCGCCGGCGATCCGCGGGAACTCGATCGCACGCAGTACGTCGCCGCGCTCCTCGTCGTGGCCGACCACACCGCTCTCGCCGCGCAGCGCCGCGTCGACGGCGTAGTCGGTGCACTCCTTGATCAGGGCCAGGTCGCGGTCGTTGGACGCGGCCGAACGGCTGAAGTAGCCGCTCTTCTGCACCATCGTCTTCTCGGCGCCGATCCGCTCGGCGAACTGCTTGGCGAACCAGGCACCCGGGTTGATCGTGTCCAGCTTGACGTGACCGAACGGGTCCCGGCCGACCTCCTCGCCGCGGGCCTCCAGCTCGGCCACGATCGACTCCACGCCGGCGCCCTCGGACAGGAAGATGTTGACGCAGTCGTGCTCGTCCATCACCTTGCCGAGCCGCTCCGCCTCGGCGTCCAGGTCGATCGTCTCCTCCGGCACGTACACCGCGTGCACGTCCCAGCCCGCCGCGTCCAGGCCGATGCCCGGGTTCCACTCCTGCTGCTTCCACCAGTCGCGGTACTCCCGGGCCGTTGCCGCGGTCAACCAGCCGCAGTTACGGCCCATCACCTCGTGGACGATCAGCATCCGGGGATTCGAGCTGTGCTCGCCGATGATGTTGCGGGCGAACAGCGCACCCTGCTCGGCCGCGGTCCACGCACCCAGGCTCTGCCGGATCGGGATCACGTCGTTGTCGATCGTCTTCGGCAGGCCGACCACGGTCAGGTCGTAGTCGTGCTCGTGCAGGTACGCCGCCAGGTCCGCCGCGGTGGTGTTGGTGTCGTCACCACCGATCGTGTGCAGTACGTCGACGCCGTCGGTGACGAGCCGCTCGGCCGCGACCTGGAGCGCGTTCTGGCCCTCGGCGATCAGGCTGCGCTTGACCAGGTCGGCGGTGTTGGTCAGCTTGACCCGGCTGTTCCCGATCGGGCTGCCGCCGAACTTGTGCAGCAGGGACGCCTTCTCGCGTACCTCCGGCGTCACCTCGACGTACCGGCCGCTGAGCAGGCCGTGGTACCCGTTCAGGTAGGCGATGATCTCGACGTCGGGCGCCACCTCGGTGTAGCGCTCGATCAGCCCGCCGACGGCGGACGACAGGCAGGGCGCGAGCCCGCCGGCGGTGAGCAGGGCAACTCTGCGGACAGACTTGTCGGCAGCCATGGTCCAGGTCCTTCCAGAGGTCGCTGAAGTCGCCAACAGCCTAGTGAGGCAGACCACTCTCAGCGGTGGTTGGGGTTCACTCCAGCGGCACCGAGCGGGGCGGCACCGGGGTGGAGACGACGAAGGAGCTGGTCGTCTGGCCGTGGACGAGGAACTTGTCGAGCACGTCCTCGAGACTGGCGATGGCGGCGACCTGGACGCGCATCAGGAAACAGTCCTCACCGGAGATCCGGTGGCACTCGACGACTTCCGGCGTTCGCGCGGCCAGCTCGATGACCCTCGGGATCTGACCGGGACCGGGACGCAGGCGCACCCAGGCCGCGACCGGCAGCCCGAGCGCGGCCGGGTCGACCTCGAGCCGGTAGCCGCGGATCACGCCGGATTCCTCCAGCCGGGTGACCCGCTCGCGCACGGTCGGCGCCGAGACTCCGAGCCGGCGCGCCAGTTCGGTGGTGCGCAGCCGCGGATCGGCTGTCAGCTCGGTCAGCAGCCGAACATTCAGGGCGTCGAGCAGCGGCTTGTCAGTGTGAAGGGATTGCACGCCTTCTACGTTCGTTCCGGCAACCATGAGTTGGCTCCTTGGCTCGTTTCGCCATGGGAAACAGCGGATGCGATTTCTAGGGTAATCACGTGGCAACCATCGTGGAAGCACCGCCCCAGAAGGGGCTGGCGACCGGGGCAGCGGCCGTGACAGTCGTGCTCTGGGCCTCGTCGTTCGTCGCCATCCGGCATGTCGGCACCGAGTTCTCCGCCGGTGCCTTGGCCCTGATCCGCCTGGGCCTCGGCAGCGTCCTCCTCGGTGCGTTCCTGTTCCTCCGTCCCCGGCGGGAAGTCCCCGAACGCCGTTGGCCGGGCAAGCGCGACTGGCCGCAGTTGCTGGCCTGCGGCCTGCTCTGGTTCGGCGTCTACAACCTCGCGCTGAACGAGGCCGAACGTCGCCTCGACGCCGGCACCGCGGCCATGCTCGTCCACATCGCGCCGCTGCTGATCGCCTTGCTCGCCGGTCTCACCCTCGGCGAAGGCTTCCCCCGCCAGGTCATCATCGGCAGCCTGGTCGCGTTCGGCGGCATCGTGCTGATCGGTGCGTCGACCTCCACCGGCCGAGCGGAAACCTGGGGCGTCGTCCTCTGCGTCACCGCCGCCGCGTCGTACGCCATCGGCGTGGTGACGCAGAAGCCGCTGCTGAGCCGGCTCCCCGCGGCAGAGGTGACCTGGCTCGCCTGCACGATCGGCGCGGTCGTCTGCCTCCCGTTTGCTCCCACCCTGATCGACGAGCTTGGTTCCGCGAGCGCCGGGACGATCTGGTGGGCGGTGTACCTGGCTGTCTTCCCAACCGCGCTCGGCTTCACCACCTGGGCGTTCGCTCTCCGGCGGACCAGCGCAGGCAAGATGGGCGCCACGGTGTACGCCGTACCGGTCGTCGCCATCGCCCTTGGCTGGCTGTTCCTCGGTGAGACTCCCGCTCTGCTCGCACTGGCCGGCGGTGCCTTGTGCCTCGCTGGAGTCGCGATCTCACGTCGTACCCGGAGGATCCGATGAAGTTCGGCGTCTTCGTACCGCAGGGCTGGCGGATGGACCTGGTCGAGATCAAGGACCCGGTCGAGCAGTGGGAGGCCATGACGGCTGTAGCCCGCGCCGCCGACGCAGGGCCCTGGGATTCGATCTGGTTGTTCGACCACTTCCACACGGTCCCCGAGCCGGTCCGCGAGACCGTCTTCGAGGCCTGGACGGCGACGGCGGCTCTCGCCCGCGACACCGAGCGGGTGAACATCGGCCAGATGGTCGGCTGCAACGGCTACCGCAACCCCGCGCTCTACGCGAAGATCGCGGCCACCGTCGACGTCGCCAGCCACGGCCGCCTGTACGCCGGGATCGGCGCCGGGTGGTCGGAGCACGAGTGGAAGGCCTACGGGTACCCGTGGACCGGACTCAAGGACCGGATGAGTTCGTTCACCGAAGCGGTCGAGCTGATCCGCCGGCTGTGGCACGAGGAGGACGTCGTCTTCCAGGGCAAGTACCACTCGGTCGACCGGCCGTACGTCGAGCCACGCCGGCAACCGCCGCTCTGGATCGGTGGCGGCGGTGAGAAGGTCACCCTCCGGCTGGTCGCCAAGTACGCGGACGCCTGCAACTTCGGCAGCGGCAAGCCCGAGCTGGTCAAGCAGAAGCTGGCCGTACTGCGCGCGCACTGTGACGAGCTCGGCCGGGACTACGGCGAGATCGTGAAATCGACCAGCATCAACGTGTTCCCGATCGAGTCCGGCGCCGATCCGGCGGCCGCGACGGCGAAGGCCCGTGGCCGCTACAGCGTCCAGGAGTTCACCGAGATCGGCGCCGGTGGTGGTCCGCCGGACCTTCGCGCCGGAATCGTCACGACCAAGGAGCTCAGCGCGCACATCGAGCAGTTGGCCGAGGCCGGCGTCGAGTACGTCATCGTCTACATCCCGGGCGTCGCGTACGACCACGAGCCGCTGCAACGGTTCGCGGAGGAGGTCGTACCGGCGTTCAGCTGAGGGTGGCCGCCAGCTCGCGCAGGTGCTGGTGGATCCCGGTGTAGACGTCCGCGGCCGGCAGCAGGCGCTTCGGGACCTTGGTGACCACGCTGTAGTTCACGTCGACCACGTTGGCCAGCGGGACCTCGCTGATCTGGCTGAGCAACTGGTAGGCGTCCAGCTTGTCCAGCCCGTACAGCGAACCGAGCCAGTGCACCATGTCGACCTGGCCGGCTCGCCACGCGTCCTCGAGCGGCCGGCTCGACCCGACCACGGCCAGGTACTCGTCATTCTCGATCCGCGGCCAGACCGGTCCCGGCGTCTTCACCAGATCCACGATCAGTACGACGTTCATCGCGCCCTCGACCGCAGTCCCGCAAGACTCGCCCTCGCCTTGGCGGTAGTGCCCGTCGCCGACCGAGAAGAGTGCACCTTCGACGTTCACGTTGAGGTAGCAGGTCGCACCGGCCCGCATCTCCGGCGTGTCCATGTTGCCGCCGAACATGTCCGGGACCAGCGAGGAGCGCGCCTCACCCGCGGCGGGCGCGACACCGACCGTGCCCAGCATCGGCTCCAGCGGCAGCGCGAGCTCCAGGTCGCTGCCCTGCGCCTGGAACCCGACGGTCTGCTTGTCCGAGTCGACCTCGTAGATCCAGGTCCGCTCCGGCAGCGGGTCCTGCAAGGTCGCCGTCCGGTCGGTGCTGGTCAGGCCGCCGAAGTACGGGATGGTCGCGGACACACCCCAGGTCCGGGCGGGCGTCAGGTCGACGAAGTGCAGCGCCAGGGTGTCCCCCGGCTCGGCGCCCTCGACGTAGAACGGGCCGGTCTGCGGGTTCACGAACGGCATCTTCAGCGAGGCGCTGGCGAGGTCCGTCGTGCTGCGCAGCGTGCCGCAGTACGCGTCCTCGGTCCACAACCGCAGGGCGGTGCCCGGCTTGATCCGGCGTACCGGCGGAACCCCGCCGAAGGTCCAGGCGAACTGCTCGGGCTCGGGGCTGAAGTCGAGGATGTCCACGAGTCAGCAACCTACGGCGTACGGCGGGATTGGGCGAGCGATCAGCGGGTTCTCAGGCGATTCTCACAGAGACGGCCTAATCTCGAAACGCGGACGGTCATTCCGGGCTGTCCGGACTCAGGCCGAGCGGGGAGCACGATGCGCGTACTGGTGGTGGACGACGACCGGGCCGTCCGGGACTCGCTGCGCCGTTCCCTGGAGTTCAACGACTTCGAGGTGGTGACGGCCTCCGACGGCGCCGAGGCGCTGGCCGTGATCGGCAACGTCGAACCCGACGTCGTGGTGATGGACGTGATGATGCCACGCCTCGACGGCCTGGAGACCACGAAGGCCCTGCGGGCCGCGGGCAACAACATCCCGATCCTGGTGCTGACCGCCCGGGACGCGGTCGCGGACCGGGTCGACGGCCTGGACGCCGGCGGCGACGACTACCTGACGAAGCCGTTCGCACTCGAGGAGTTGCTGGCCCGGCTGCGTGCCCTGCTCCGTCGCAGCACCACGCCCGGCGAGGGCGGCCAGCGCGGCGAGGTCCTGCAGTACGCCGACCTCGTGGTCGACGTGGACGCGCACGAGGTGCACCGCGGCGACGTACCGATCCCCCTCACCCGAACCGAGTTCTCCCTGCTCGAGTTGCTCATCCGCAACCCCCGCCGGGTGCTCGAGCGCGCAGTGATCCTGGACGCGGTCTGGGGTTACGACTTCCCGACCACCGCCAACTCCCTCGAGGTCTACATCGGCTATCTGCGCCGTAAGACCGAGGTCAACAACCTGCCCCGGCTGATCCACACCGTCCGCGGCATCGGCTATGTGCTGAGAGACACCCCACCGTGAGCAAGCAACACCCCGACGACTTCCCCTCGTACGCCGGCCGGCCGCCGGGCGCCGCTCAGTCCGGCGCTGCGCCGCGTTCACCGCGACCGCAGCCGTCCGGACCACTACCACAGCCCGCTCAGCCCGGTCAGCCTGTTGCCAACGGCAACGGCAACGGGAACCGGATGGTCGCGACCGCGGCCCGGACCCAGGACTGGTGGCAGGAGAAGGTCCACACCCTCAGCCTGCACGCCCGCGTCACCCTGCTGGCCGCGGTGGCGGTCGGTCTGGCCGTCGCGATCGTGAGTGTCGCGGCGTACATGACCGTGCGCCAGCAGATGTACCAGAACCTCGACGACAGCCTGACCAACCGGGTCGCCCAGGCCGCGCAGAAGGGCGTCCTGACCAACCTCGAGAATCTGCAGAACGTCTCCTCCGACGCGCTCGGCCTCAGCGACATCCGGGTCGGGATGATCGGAGCGGACGGCCAGACGTTCGGGGCGGCGAACAGCCCGGTTCCGCCGATGGGCCCGGACGAGGTCGCGGTCGCCCAGGCGCAGGGGAACGAGGCGAGTCTGCGGACCGTCGGCGTCCGCAACGGCGGCTCGCACTTCCGCGTGGTCGCCGTACCCGCGCACTACTGTCCGTTGGGCGCCAAGTGCCAGATCAATCCCGAGCTCTACCAGCCGGCCGCGCTGGTGGTGGCCCAGTCGCTGGCGCCGATCGACCGGACGCTGCACAACCTCGGCGTGGTGCTGTGGGCGTTCGGCCTGATCGGCGTGATCGGTGCAGCGCTCGCCGGCAACGCGATCGCGCGGTCCGGGCTCCGGCCACTCGCCCGGCTGACCGGTGCGGCGGAACACGTGGCGCAGACCGAGGATCTGAAGCCGATCCCGGTGTCCGGGTCGGACGAGATCTCCCGCTTGGCCCGGGCCTTCAACGCAATGCTCGCGGCGCTGGCCCGATCACAGGATCGGCAGCGGCGGCTCGTCGGCGACGCCGGTCACGAACTGCGGACGCCGCTCACCAGCATCCGGACCAACCTCGACCTGCTGGCCCAGGCGGATCAGCGCGGCGGCCTCCGGGCCGAAGACCGGCAGCAACTGCTGGACGACGTACGCGCACAGATGGACGAGCTGACCACGTTGATCGGCGACCTCACGGAGCTGGCCCGCGACACACCGCAGGTCCGCAACGCCGAGCTGATCGAGCTGTCCAACGTGGTCGAGGACGCCGTCATCAAGGTACGGCGCCGTGCGCCGGGGCTGGAGTGGGACGTCCAGCTCACACCGTTCCCGGTGTGGGGTGACGAACGGCTGCTCGGACGCGCAGTGACCAACCTGCTCGACAACGCGGCGAAGTACAGCCTCCCCGAGGACGGCACCCAGCGCAGCGACGGGCAACCGTCCGGCCTCGTCACGGTCCGGCTGTTGGACGGCGTACTGACTGTGACGGACTCCGGCTCGGGGATCGCCGAGGCGGACCTGCCGCACGTGTTCGAGCGGTTCTACCGGTCCAGTGAGGCGCGCAGCCGGCCTGGTTCGGGGCTGGGGCTGGCGATCGTGAAGCACGCGGCCGAGCAGCAC
This sequence comes from Kribbella sp. NPDC050281, assembly GCF_040655855.1. Classification (NCBI taxonomy): domain Bacteria; kingdom Bacillati; phylum Actinomycetota; class Actinomycetes; order Propionibacteriales; family Kribbellaceae; genus Kribbella; species Kribbella sp. NPDC050281. The sequence goes on from NZ_JBFAKS010000044.1 coordinate 17,174, forward strand.
GGCGGGATGATCTACGCCCGCAACGTCCCGGGCGCCGGTGCGCAGTTCACGCTGTGGCTGCCGCACGCGGCCACGCAGACTCGCTGACAGCGCCTTGACTGATCCTTCAGGGGATCTTCATGGAGTTCTTCGGCTGCTTTGACGGGATCTTCAGGGCCTTCTCAGGTCCAGCCCGCACAGTACTTCTCATGACCGAGAACCAGCCGCACCAGCCGCAGCAGCCGCAGAACCAGCCCGGCCAGAACCCGCAGCAGCAGGGGCCGGACCGGACGCAGCAGTTGCCGCTGTCTGGTTACGGACAGCACCAGCAGCAGCAGTACGCGCCGCTCGGTGGTCAGCAGCGACCGGGTCAGCACCCTTCAGGTGGGAGTGCCTACCCGCAGTTCGGAGCGCCGGGGACGCATCAGGGGACGCCTCCCGGCTCGAACTGGCCGCCTTTCGGCCCGCAGCCGACACACCAGCCGGAGCCTGCCAAGCCGAAGCGGCGTGGCCTGGCGGCGGTGGCGCTGACCGCGCTTCTGGTCGGTGCCGCGGGCGGCGTAGGTGGTGCGGCTGTGTACTCGGCGACCAATGACTCCAGCGCGACTCCGTCGGTGACGGCGCCGCTGAACGGCAACCAGGCGGCTCCTGCCGCCGCACCGGACGGTTCGGTGCAGAGCGCCGCCGCGAAGGTGCTGCCGAGCGTGGTGAAGATCGCCGTCGCGTCCCAGCAGGGCGCGGCGACCGGGTCCGGCATCGTGATCAGCAAGGACGGCCTGATCGTCACCAACAACCACGTGGTCGCCGGCGGCGGCGCCGGCGCGCAGATCACCGTGATGCTGAACGACGGGCGGACCGTACCGGCCACGATCAAGGGCACCGACCCGCTGACCGACCTGGCCGTGATCCACGCCGACGCGACCGACCTCACCCCGGCAACTCTGGGGCAGAGCGGCAAACTCGGCGTCGGGCAGGGCGTGGTGGCGATCGGTTCGCCGTTCGGCCTCGAGGCGACCGTGACGAGCGGGATCGTCTCGGCGCTGAACCGCCCGGTCACCTCCGGCGACGAGCAGCAGGACAGTACGACGGTCTTCCCAGCAATCCAGACGGACGCCGCGATCAATCCCGGAAACTCCGGCGGCGCCCTCATCGACCTCGCCGGCCAGGTGGTCGGAATCAACAGCGCGATCAAAACCGCCGGTGGATCGGGACAATCCGAAGGCGGCAACATCGGCCTGGGCTTCGCTATCCCGATCGACCAGGCCAAGCCGATCATCGACGAGCTGGTGGCCAAGGGCAAGGCCACGCATGCACGGCTCGGAGTGACGGTCGGCGACGCGCAGTCTTCCGACGGGCTCTCTTCAGGGGCACGCCTCGGCGAGGCAACGTCCGGCGGTGCGGCGGACAAGGCCGGTCTGCAAGCGGGTGATGTGGTCACCGCTGTGGACGGTAAGGCGATCTCGTCAGGGGACGCGCTGGTCGCCGCGGTCCGCTCGCACCGCCCGGGCGATGAGGTGAAGATCAACTTCACCCGCAACGGAAAGGCCCAGTCGGTGACCGCCACCCTCGGGTCCGACAACGGCAACCCGACCGGCTGACACCACGGCATTCCTCCCTGGTTGGGACTGCGGCCGCCCACCGAGCGGCCGCAGTCCCTTTTTCTGTGAGTAAATGCGGTGCGGTGGCCGGGGGTGCGCGTTAGCGTCCGGCCATGACTCTTTCGCGGGTACGGCCGCCCCTTGTTGCTGATGAGCGCACACAATTGATCGGGTGGCTGGATCTGCAGCGGGCCCTGGTGCGGTGGAAACTGGACGGGCTGGCGGAGGCGGACGAGCACCGGGTGGTGTTTCCGGAGTCGCCGTTGATGACGCCGGCGGGGCTGGTGTCGCATATGCGATGGACCGAGCACTGCTGGTTCAACGTCATCTTTCTGGGTGAGCCGGAGGCAGGCAACCCGCAGTTCCAGAAGGAGCCGGAAAGCGCCGACATGCGGGTGGACGGCGTACCGCTGGCTCAGTTGCTGGACGAGTTCGAGGCGCAGTGCGCGCAATCGAACGAGATCGTGGCGGCGCACTCGCTCGACGAGGTCGGGAAGGATTCGGAGTACCAGCCCACGCTCCGGTGGATGCTGCTCCACATGCTCGAGGAGACGGCCCGCCACGTCGGCCATCTCGACACCATGCGCGAGCTGCTCGACGGCCAGAAGGGGTATTACTAGAGCTTGTGAGTGTGGAGATCCGGCGGGCCGATGATCGCTTCCAGACCGCGAGTGAGTGGCTGGACTCGCGGCACTCGTTCTCGTTCGGGCCGCACTACGACCCGGCGAACGTCGGGTTCGGGTTCCTGCTCGCACACAACGACGAGACGGTTGCCCCCGGCACCGGTTTCGACACGCACCCGCACCAGGACCTCGAGATCGTCACCTGGGTACTGCGCGGTGCTCTGGCGCACCAGGATTCGCAGGGACACAGCGGGGTGGTCTACCCGGGTCTGGCGCAGCGGATGAGCGCCGGGTCAGGCATCCGGCACTCCGAACGCAACGACGGCGCCGAGCCGGTCCACTACGTGCAGATGTGGGTCCGGCCGGACGAGCTCGACCTGCCGCCGTCGTACCAGCAGAGCGAGATCGATCTGACGACCGGCGAACTGGTCCCGATCGCCTCCGGTCTACCGAAACACGCTGCCAGCGCCGCGATCCGCATCAACCAGCGCTCCGCCGGAATGTCCGTCGCCCGGCTGGCTCCGGGTGCCACGGTTGCCCTGCCGGACGCGCCGTACGTCCATCTCTTCGTCGCTCAAGGGACGGCGAGCCTGGAAGGCGCCGGTGACCTGGGTACGTCGGACGCCGCGCGGCTGACCGCCTCCGACGGACCCCGTATCACCGCCGGCCCAGCCGGCGCAGAGCTCCTACTCTGGGAGATGCACTAGCCCGCGGCCACCGCCACCACCCTGCCCCGGAGTCCGTCGTACGGCGACACCGGCGCCGGGGCGGCCCGCTAGGTGGTCTGCTCGCTCATTGTCCAGACGTGGCGTAGGGACTGGCCGGCGACGCCTTCTGGGTTCTGGGCGAAGCCTGCGACGAACTGGCTCATGTGTTGCTGCCAGCGCTGGTCGACCGGGTCGTCGCGCAGTTGTGCGGTGGCGGCCTCGAAGTCGTCGCACTCGACCAGATGGAACAGATCGCTGCCGCTGCGCCAGATGGACCAGTCGGCGATCCCGGCGGCGTGCATCACGGTGATCAGTTCCGGCCAGACGCGAGCGTGCTCGAGCTCGTAGGCCTCTTCGGTGCCGGGAATCAGCCGGCTGTGCAGAGCAAGGCGGGTCACAAAGGAGCAGAATACGCCGGTGGTGACCCTGCGTTCACGGCGTTCCACGATCGCGGTAGACCTCCGGCGCGGTGATTCACGCTGCGTCTCGGTCCTGATTCGTCCTGGCGATCCACGGCCGGTCCGGCGCGGACGAACGGCGTACCGGGGCCAACTGAAGGGGGGCTACCTGCGTCGTACTTGCAGGGGTTGAGTACTTTCGCCCTCGTGGCTGTGAGCCACACGCCGAAGACTGTTCCAGGTGTCCATCCGTCGTCGTGCGAGAGTTGGAAACGTGAAGCGAACCGCCGCCATCGTCTGCTTGAGTAGTCTGCTGATCACCGCTGGTTGTTCCGACAGCAAATCAGGAGCAGGTGGGAAGCCGGACCCGAACGACGAGAAGCAGGCGTCCGCCGAGGTGGTGAAGCAGTTCGCCGACGCCTGGGTGCAGGCGTGGGCGCCGGACGGGAAGCCGGACGCGGCAGCCGCGTTCACCGACAACCCGACGGTCTTCGGCAAGCGGCTCGACGACGTGGACAGCGCGCTGATCGCGAACACGGTGAAGGTGACGCCGCAGGGCGACCCGAAGTGCACCGACGGCACCAACTGCACGCAGGACCTGGCGGTCGAGGCCGAGCTGCGCGGCATCGGCACGATGAAGTGGACCAGTACGGCGATCGCGATCAAGACCGGCGACGCGTGGAAGATCAAGGCCTCCGGCGACACGATCTACCCGGGACTCGGCGACGCGAACTACCTCAAGCGCGTCCGGGCGCTGCCCGCGCGCGCCTCGATCCTGGACCGCAAGGGCGCCGCGTTGACGGCGAACCGTCCGGTCGTCATCGTCGGCGTGACGTCGGGCACTGTGGCGACCCCGGCGACGTACGCCGCCTTCACGAAGAACCTCGATGTGGACGGCGCGAAGCTGGCCGCGCGGGCGAAGGCGGCGCCGACCGGGCAGTTCGTCGAGGCGATCACGATCCGCTCCGAGGAGTGGAACCGGCTGCGGCCGATCATGGGCAAGCTGCCCGGCGTACTGACGATGGGCGGGACGCAGTCGCTGGCGGCGACAGCGACGTTCGCACGGTCGATCATCGGCACCATGCGGACCGCGACCGAGGACACGTTGAAGAACGCCGGCCCGAGCGCGTCGGCCAGTGACCAGGTGGGGACGACGGGCCTGCAGTACGCGTTCCAGCAGCAGCTCGCCGGCACGCCGGGTGGCACGGTCACGCTGCGGGACGGCGAGACCAAGCTGACGATCAAGACGGTCTTCAGCCAGCAGGGAACGGTCGGCAAGCCGGTGAAGACCTCGCTGGACACGAAGATGCAGCAGGCGGCCGAGGCCGCGCTGGCGACGAGCAAGCTGCCGGCGTCGCTGGTCGCCGTCCAGGCCTCCACCGGTCAGATCCTGGCGGCGGCGAATGGGCCGACGCCGGCCAGCTACAACCGCGCTTTCCAGGGCCAGTACGCCCCCGGGTCGACGTTCAAGATCGTCACGTCGGCGGCGTTGCTGGGCAGCGGCGAGACCGCGGCGACCACGCTGCCGTGCACGAACACGATCAACGTGTTCGGCAAGTCGTTCAAGAACTACGACGGGCTGGCGGCGTACGGCGCGGGCACGATGCAGAAGGCGTTCAACGAGTCGTGCAACACGGCGTTCATCTCGCAGCACGCGCGGCTGCCGAAGGACGGCATGACGAAGGCCGCGGCGATGTTCGGCATCGGACGCGAACTCGACCTGTCGATCTCGGCGTACGGCGGTTCGGTGCCGGCGCCGAAGGACGACACCGCCGAAGCGGCCTCGATGATCGGTCAGGGCACGGTCACCGCGAGCCCGCTGGCGGTCGCGCTGATCGGTGCGGCGGTCGACCACGGGACCGCGATGAAGCCGGTCCTGGTACCGGGCAAGGACGCCGCCGGGGCAGCCGCCTCTCCGTTGCCTGCGGCAACCGTTGCGGCGCTGCGAACCTTCATGCGGACCACGGTCACCAACGGCACCGCGCATCTGCTGGCGGGTAACGGTGCGGTGGCCGCGAAGACCGGTACCGCTGAGGTCGTCCAGAAGGGCAAGGTCGTCACCAACGGCTGGATGGTCGGCTACCGCGGCGACGTAGCCTTCGCCGTCATCGTCGAAGGCGGCGCCTCCGGCGGCAAAGCAGCCGGCCCCATAGTCCAAAACTTCCTCAGCCACACGAAGTGAGCTGTCACCACCCGGCTCTTCTGACCGAGGTGTGGGTGGTTTGGGACAGCTGATGGCGTGCGGGTTTGGGGAGCGAGGACAGATCGACAGGTAGTGCACCCGCGATACACCGCACACAGAAGGCACGCACGCTCAACTGCACTACCCGCCGACCGGATACCTCCTGTCCAACTGCACACCACCAGACATGAGACCCGGATAACCTCCGCCCGCCCCACTCGGCGCTTGTACGCTCAAGTCAAAGGAAGGGCACGCGGCGCACGCACCGCAGCAGGAGTGTCGGTGGGGCGGAATAGCGTCTGGGCATGGACGAGACGCAGCGGACTCGGGATGTCGTGGGGCGGTACTTCGCGACGATGGTGGGGCGGGAGTGGGACGCGTTCGGGGAACTGCTGAGTGCGGACGTGGTTTACGAGATGCCGCAGACTCGGGAACGGATTGTGGGGCGGGCGAAGTACCTGCAGTTCAACCGGGAGTATCCGGGCGACTGGACCGCCACCGTGACGCGATTGATCGTGGACGGGACCAGTGCGGCCGGATCGATGAAGTTCACCGTGGGTGACGAGGAGATGGTCGGGCTGGTGTACCTCGAGCTCGACGACGGGCTGATCACCCGGATCACGGATTTCTGGCCCGAGTCGTACGACCCGCCTGCCGGGCGGGAACACCTTGTGGAGCGGGTTGTATCGGGGACCGATCGAATCTCCTGAGAGTTGTACTCCGAAGACCCTGAGAGTTCGCTGAAAGCCCGGCGTTCCGGCGATTTCGTCACTTAGGGTTGCTGGATGGAGAGCCTGACCTGTCCCAAGTGCCGAGGCGCGATGCGCACCTACGAACGCAGCGGCGTCACCGTCGACCAGTGCGGCGAGTGTCGCGGGATCTTCCTCGACCGGGGTGAACTGGAGCGGCTGGTGGATGCCGAGCTCGAGTACAACAGCCCGCAGCCGCGCCATGAGGAGAAGCGGCACGACGACCGCCGGTACGACAACGATCGCCGCTACGACAACGACCGGCGGTACGACGACGACCGCCGCTACGACAAGGATCGCAAGTACGACCCGCGTTACGGCAACCAGCAGTACCCGCGCAAGAAGAAGAAGTCCTTCCTGGAAGAACTCTTCGACTGAAGTCAGCGGCGGAGGGCGATGACGGTCCCTTGGGCGATCGCGCACAGGGTGACGTCGCCCGACTCGTCGACGGTCGACAGCCGGCAGGTACAGGTGGCCTGCCGGCTGCCGGCGTGCGCGACCGTCGCCTCGGCTCGCAGTACGGCGCCTTGGGCCGGACGGAGGTAGCTGATCGTGAACCCACCGGTCAGCACCTCCGGGCCCAGCGCGGTACCGCCGGCGAAGGTGATCGCGTTGTCGGCCGCGTAACCGAGGACTCCCCCGTGCAGGAAGCCGTTCTGCTGCCGTAGTTCGTCCCGGATGTCCAGCTCGAGGGTCGCGGCGCCGTCGCCGAAGGCGGTCAGCCGCGCGCCGAGCAGCACGCTGAACGGTTGCGCAGCGAGCACCTTCTCGGCCAGTTCGAACGTCAGCTCCATGCCGACAGGCTAACCAGCCGGTGGCTACCCACCGCCACCAAACCTCGTGCCAGTGAACTTCGCTGCCGCCCGCAGCAGTTCCTCGCGGCTGCGGTACTGACTGGGCGAAACCCCGAGATACCGCCGGAACACCGAGGCGAAGTACTGACTCGACGAGAACCCGAGCCGGTGCGCGATCTCCGTGATGCTGTCGGGGCTCGCCGCCAGCAACCGTTCGGACCGTGCGACCTTGGCGCGCAGTACGTAGTCCTTGGGACTAGTGCCGAAAGACTCGGTGAAGAGCTCGTTGAAGCGGGTCCCGGACATCCCGGACACCTCGACGAGCTGAGCGGCCGTCACCGGCTCCTCGAAGTGGTCCTCGAACCACCGCAGCGCCCGCTGCAGACCCGGATGCTCCGCGGTATCGCCGTCGCCCTCGGACAGACCACGGACCAATTCGATCACCGCGGCTGTGCACAGGGACTCGCGCCAGACGCCGGTCAGCCAATCCTCGGCACTCGACGAGGAAAGCACCCGAGACAACAGGTCGATACTCAGCGACGAAGCCGGCCAGACATCACGCTCGATCCGGCAAAGCTCGTCGATCATCCGCGAGAGCGGCTGCCCGACCTCACCACGGCTCCGCAGGATGAGCCACAGCAGGTCGCCACGCGGTTGGGTGCCTGTCCCCGTCCGGTACCCGGCCCCCGGACGGATCCGCAGCACCTGGCCGGGACCGGCGCTGACGATCGAGCCGTCGATCACGAAGTCGATGCCGTTCCGCAGTGGCAGCGCCAGTACCAGCAACGTGTCGTGTCGCTGCTCCGGCAGCGGCTCGTGCGCGACCAGGTAGTGATAGCGGCCGAGACTGACGAACGGACCGAGGCCGCGCAGGTCCACGATCTCGCGTTCACTGGTCGACTCGACGTCGGGGACATCCGACGGCCTGTCAGCCATCGCGATTCTCCGCTGGTGATTTCCGAACGCGATCGCCGGCGTACGCCCGGAGGATGGTGTCCATGACCGACTCGACAGTCTCAGCTGGATCTGACATCGCGCAGCTCTTCGACCGCGACGGGTACGTCGTCCTGGACGGGTTGCTCAGCGCCGCCGACGTGGACCTCTACCGGGCGATCTACGACCGGTTCCTGTCCGGCGAGATCGTTGCCGGCGACAAACGATCCGACCTCGGTGCGGGGGCCCGATCGACTGGTGCCACCGAGAACATCACGCAGATCATGTGGCCCTCCGACGTGTACCCGGAGCTCACGTCGCTGCCGCTGCACGATCGCGCGCTGGCCATCGCCCGCGAGTTGATCGGCGCCGACGCCGTACTGGACTTCGACATGCTGATCGCCAAGGCACCGCAGACGGCGACGCCGACACCCTGGCACCAGGACGCCGGCTACTGGGTCGACCTTCCCGACGAGCGCGCCGCCTCGATCTGGGTGTCGCTCGACGACGCAACCGTCGACAACGGCTGCATGTGGTACGTCCAGGGCTCTCATCGCGGACCAGTCCGGCCGCATCGGTCCGCGGGCGCCGGCGGCGCGATCGAGTGCGACTGCTCGGAGGATGAGCCGGGCGCGACGCCCGTGCCGGTCCCGCCAGGGTCCGCGGTTGCGCACGGAGGACGCACCTTGCACTACTCGCGCGGCAACATCACCGACACTCAGCGCCGCGCGTACATCCTCAACTTCCGGCCTGCCGCGATGATCGCGCGGGAGCGCGAGCTCGGCATGGACCACGGCCGGACCGAGAACGTCCGGGAGGTCCGCAACACCCAGGCGGGCTGAAGCGCGACCCCCGGCAGCTACACCTGTCATGATGAAACTCTCCTGGCCGTCGCGAATGTCCGTAATACCAGCTGCGGACACCCGACCATCATGTCGTCAGTGAGAGGCAGTCAAGACCTGGGCCAGGAATTCAGTTCTGGTCGTAAGGGTGGACAGACTGAAGGAGTAGTTACGGACAACACCAGGACCGCGGCTGAGGCCTAGTGGCGGCGGCCGTGGAGGGCCGGCTCGCGCTCTTCTTCGGTCGTGCCGCCCCAGACGCCGTACGCTTCACCGACGATCAGGGCGTGTTCGCGGCACTCACGCCGTACCGGGCAGGTCCTGCAGAGCGCCTTGGCGAGCACCTCGCGGGCGTGTTTGCGCAGGCCGCGTTCGGACTCTGCGGCGAAGAACAGCTCCGGGTCGACCTCGGCGCAGGCGGCTTGGTCCTGCCAGGCCCAGTTCTCGAGCAGCGGGGACGGTAGGCCCTCCGGGGCCCTGGCCACCGCTCCGGCGGGCGGTTTGCGCCGTCTCATGACGGGCTCCTCGGCTGCGCTGTCATGGTGTGACACCTCGGCATCGGTCGGTCAGCCGCGGCTGGATCCACAACCGCGGGCATTCAATCTGGTACCCGTCCGCAAACCCTCGGGGCTATCGTCAGCACGTGACCACGCCTCCGGTGACCCTTCGCCCGATGACCGAGACCGAGTTCCAGCAGTGGAAGGAGCGCAACGCCGAGTCGTTCGCCGCCGGCATCGGACCGGCCCGTGGCCTGGACCCCGCAGAGGCGCTCGAGTTCGCGCATCGCGAGACGGACAAGCTCCTCCCCGACGGTCGCGCCAGCGAGAACACCCTGATCTGGATGGCCTGTGACGGTGACCAGGCGATCGGCAGCCTGTGGATCAGCACCAAGCCGAGGATCCCGTTCATCTACGGCATCGAGGTGGATCCCGGCTACCGCGGCAAGGGCTACGGCCGGGCGATCATGCTGGCCGGCGAGGAGGAGTGCCGGCGGCTCGGGCACACCCAGCTCGACCTGAACGTGTTCGGCAACAACACCACAGCGATCAGCCTCTACAACTCGCTCGGCTACACCGTCACCTCGCAGCAGATGCGCAAGGAACTCTGACGTGGGGCCGCGATGACCTGGTGGGTCCTGCATGTGGACATGGATCAGTTCATCGCCGCTGTGGAGATCCGGCGGCGGCCCGAGCTGCGCGGTCTGCCGGTGGTCGTCGGCGGGTCCGGGGATCCGACCCAACCACGGCAGGTCGTCGCCACCGCGTCGTACGAGGCTCGTGAGTACGGCGTGCATTCGGGGATGCCGGTGCGGGCGGCGTACAAGAAGTGCCCGCAGGCTGTGTACCTGCCGTCAGATCCGGCCGCCTACGAGGCGGCGTCGACCGAGGTGATGGACACGCTGCGGTCGTTCCCGGTCGTGGTCGAGGTGTGGGGCTGGGACGAATGCTTCGTCGGCGCGGAGACCGACGACCCCGAGCAGCTCGCGGCCGACCTCCGGTCCGCCGTCGCGGAACGGACCACGCTGACCTGCTCGGTCGGCATCGGCGACAACAAGACCCGCGCCAAGCTGGCGACCACGTTCGCGAAGCAGGCGCGGTCGCATGCGACACCCTTCGAGGACGCCAGTACGGCGGATGGCGCGGTGCAGCACCGTGAGGTCGACGGCGTCTACCGGCTGACCGGCGCGAACTGGCGTGAGGTGATGGACCACCGGGCCGTGCGTGAACTGTGGGGTATCGGCAGCCGGATGGAACGGAACCTCAACGAGCTCGGCATCGTCACCGTTGCCGACCTGGCCGCCGCGGACGTCGACGTACTGCGGAAGCGGTTCGGCCCGAACATGGGCGCCTGGTACGCCGCCCTGGGCCGCGGACTCGGGGACACCCAGGTGACCGACGTACCACGCGAACCGGTGTCGCGCAGTCGCGAGGAGACGTTCGCGGAGGATCTGGTCGAACGCGCCGAGGTGGAGGAGCAGTTGCGCCGGATCGCGGTCGAGGTGACGCGGGACGTGGTCTCCGAGGGTCGCAGCATCCAGCGGATCTGGGTCAAGGTCCGCTTCATCAGCTTCTACACCCCGATCAAGAGCCGGAAGCTTCCGGAGATCACCCAGGATCCTGAGGTCATCGCCGCCACGGCCCTCGCCCTGCTGGAGAAGTTCGAACTCCGCCGCCCCATCCGCCTCCTCGGCGTCCGCCTCGAATTCGCCAAACCTCAGGACAGCTTGTAGGTGCGGGTAGCCGTGGTACTGAAGACCGCTTCGCGCTCCGCGGGGCTCAGCCTGGCCGTCAGAGTCTCCGCTGTGTCGACCACCTGGGCGTACGTCGCGGCCAGCAGGCAGACGGGCCAGTCGGAGCCGAACATCACACGGTCGGGGCCGAAGGCATCTAGTACGACGTCGGCGTACGTCTGGAGGTCAGCCGGCTTCCAATCGGTCCACGATGCCTCTGTGACCATCCCGGAGAGCTTGCAGGTGACGTTCGGCAGCGCTGCCAGCTCACGCAGCTGACTTGCCCACGGCTCCAGGGGCTCACCGATCACGGGCTTGGAGATGTGGTCGACGACGAAGGTCAACTGGGGGCACGCGCGAGCGGTCGCGATGGCGGCCGGGAGGTGTGGAGTCTTGGTCAGGAGGTCGTAGACCAGACCGGCCTCGGCGACTGCGGCGAGGCCGTGCTGGACGTCGGGCCGGAGAAGCCAGTCGAGATCAGGCTCGTCGTGGACCTGGTGGCGGATTCCCTTCAAATACGGGCCATCCGGCCGGGCCAACAGCCCGGACAACGCCGTCGCCACGTCATCGGCCGTGAGATCGACCCAACCGACCACGCCCGCGACGAGCTCGTTGCCCGCAGCAACCTCCAGGAACTCGACCGTCTCCTCCACCAACCCGACGGTCTGCACCAGAACTGTCGCCGTGACATCCGCGGCCGCGGCCAACGGCGCCAGATCCTCGACGGCGAAGTTGCGCCGGATCGGGTCCAGCTCCGGGCCGGCCATCCAGCTCTGCTCACGGACGGTCAGATCCCAGACGTGGTGATGGGCATCGACTCTGCTCATGCCACTCTCCGATCGTCGATCGCGTCCCGGTCCCAGTCGATACCCAACCCGGGCGCGTCGGGCGCGACCGCGTGTCCGTCCACCACAGCCATCTCGGACCGCGTGATCGCCCGCAACTGCGGGATGTGCTCGACGTACCGGCCGTTCGGTACGGCGGCCGTCAGACTCACGTGCAGTTCCATCAGGAAGTGTGGGCAGATCTCGAGGTTGAACGCCTCGGCCAGGTGCGCGACCTTGAGCCACGGCGTGATGCCGCCGATGCGGGCCACGTCGGCCTGAACGATCCCGGCGCCACCGGCGGCGACGTACTCGCGGAACTGCGAGATCGAGTACAGCGACTCGCCCACCGCGATCGGGATCGACGTCGACTCCGCGAGCCGGACGTGGCCGGTCACGTCGTCGGCCGGCAGCGGCTCCTCGAACCACGACAGGTCGACGGCCTCGAACGCGGCGGCCCGCCGCTTGGCTTCGGCGTACGTCATCGACTGGTTCGCGTCGACCATGATGTCCAGCGCGGGACCGACCGCGTCCCGGACCGCCCGGAGCCGTTCGAGATCCTCGTGCACCCGGGACTTGCCGACCTTGAGCTTGACGCCCGGCCAGCCCGCCTGCTGAGACGCCAGCGCGCCAGCGACGAGCTCATCGGTTGTCAGGTGCAACCAACCGCCCTCGGTGTCGTACAGCGGGACCTGCTGCTGGAACCCGCCGGCCAGCCGCCACAACGGCTCACCGGCGCGCAGGCACCGCAGATCCCACAGCGCGGTGTCCACCGAGGCCAGGGCCAGCGAGGTGATCGCTCCGACCGTCGTCGCGTGGGTGGACCAGAACAGGTCCGACCACAACCCCTCGACGTTGCGCGCGTCGGCACCCACCAGTCGCGGCAGCAGGTGATCTCGCAGCAGCGCCAGCACGGCGGTGCCGCCCGTGCCGATCGTGTAGGAGTACCCGAGTCCCACCGCCCCGTCCGAGGTCTCCAGTTCGACGAAGACCGTCTCCTGCTTCAGGAAGGACTGCACGGCGTCGGTCCGGACCGTCTCGACCTCCAGGTCCACCAGGAACGCCTCGGCCCGGGTTACCGTCGTACCGGCCGGCAGCCCGACTGGTGCGATCCGGCGGGACAGAGTGGTCATGGGCGGCTCCAGATCCTATAGGATATTGCCAACCTGATGCTGCCGCCTCACACTGGACGCGTCAAGACTTGTCCAGGTAACGATGCGGGTCGGGCAGAATTGGCCTCGATCCACGATCGGGGCTCGGGCTTCGGAAGGAGCGACGGTGACGGATGCGCATGTGGGTCTGGCGGGGCAGCTTTCGCGCCTGCCCCAGCGACAGGTGTTGAGCGACGACGTCTACGAGACGGTCAAGGGCTTGATCATGGACAGCGTGGTGGAGCCGGGTACCCGGCTGAACATCGACGCGCTCACCCGCGAACTGGGCATCTCCCAGACCCCGATCCGGGAGTCGCTGGCGCGGCTGGAGTCCGACGGACTGGTGATCAAGGAGCCGCTGCGCGGTTACCGGGTGTCGTCCCGGCTGACCCGGGACGAGTTCGACGACCTGTTCGAGTACCGCCTGCACATCGAGCCGTGGGCTGCCGGGCGCGCCGCCCAGCGGGCCGGCACCGAGGACCTGGCCCGGCTGAAGGCCGAGATGCTGAGCTACACCGACGTACCGGACCGCCCGGCGTACGAGAGCTACCGGGCGATGGCGGCGCACGACCAGCGCTTCCACGACCTGGTGCTGGAGCTGTCCGGCAACGAGACCGCCCGGCTGTCCTTTGCGCGGACACACTGCCACCTGCACCTGTTCCGGCTGTACTACGGTGGCGGCATCGCGACAAAGGCGTTGCGGGAGCACAAGACTGTCGTGACCGCCGTCCGCAAGGGCGACCCGGAGGAGGCGGCCGCGGCGATGCGGGCGCATATCGAGGCCTCCCGGGCCCGGTTGCGGCCGATCTTCGACCAGGAATGACTCACCCAGGGAGATCTTTGTGGAACTGCTGCGCCTCGGCGCGGTCGGTGAGGAGCGCCCGTACGTGCGCGCCGCCGACGGCACCGTTCACGACCTGAGCTCCGTCACCGCCGAGATCGACGGCGCTTTCCTCGCCGCCGACGGCATCGCCCGGGCCCGCACCGCGCTCGAGGCAGGCGACCTGCCGGCTGTCGACGTCGGAGGGCTGCGGATCGGCGCCCCGATCGCCAGGCCTGGCGCGGTCGTCTGCATCGGCCAGAACTACGCCGCCCATGCGGCCGAGTCCGGCGCCGAGCCGCCGAAGCAGCCGATCGTCTTCTTCAAGACCCCGAACACGGTCGTCGGCCCGTACGACGACGTCCTCGTCCCGCGCGGATCGACCAAGACCGACTGGGAGGTCGAGCTCGCCGTCGTCATCGGCAAGCAGGCCCGGTACGTCGACTCCGACGCGGAGGCGCTGGCGTGCATCGCCGGGTACACGGTGTCCAACGACGTGTCCGAGCGGGCCTTCCAGCTCGAGCAGTCCGGCGGCCAGTGGTCCAAGGGCAAGTGCTGCGAGACGTTCAACCCGCTCGGCCCGGCGCTGGTCCCGGCCGACGAGATCGGCGACCCGCAGAACCTCGACCTGAAGTCGTGGGTCAACGGTGAGCCGCGGCAGGCCTCCAACACCCGGGACATGATCTTCAGCGTCGCGGCACTGATCCGCGACCTGTCGCAGTACATGACGCTCGACCCGGGCGACATCGTCAACACCGGCACCCCGGAGGGCGTCGCGCTGTCCGGCAGGTTCCCGTACCTGGCGCCCGGCGACACGATGGAGCTGGAGGTCCAAGGCCTCGGCCGGCAGAAGCAGACCCTCGGAAAGGCCTGATCCGAAACTGTCCCCGGCCGGCTCTAGTGTCGGCCGGGTGACCGATCATCTCGCCGACATCCGGACGTCGTACGACACTGTCGCCGTCTCGTACGCCGAGCTCGTGCAGGAAGGCCCGCCGTTCGAGGCGCCGACTCTCGACCTCTTCGCGAAGCTCGCCGAAGGCGCGCCGGTGCTGGACGTGGGGTGCGGACCGGGCCGGGTCGTCGGCCTGCTCGCTGACCGTGGTGTGCCGGTGATCGGAATCGACTTGTCCCCCGGGATGATCGACGTCGCCCGGCGGGACCATCCCGGTCTGGACTACCGGGTCGGTTCGATGACCGCGCTGGACCTGCCCGATGGCGAGCTCGGCGGAGTGGTGTCGTGGTGGTCTGTCATCCACCTGCCTCGCGACGTGGTCCCGCGGGCCTTCGCCGAGTTCCACCGCGTCCTGCGGTCCGGCGGGGTCCTGCTGGTCGGCTTCCACCTCGGTGAGGAGTCGACGCACAAGACCTCCGGGTACGGCGGCCACCCGATGAACATCTACGTCCATCGGTGGCTGCCTGAGGGACTCACCGCGATCGCGGTCGCGGCCGGCTTCACGCCGTACCTGGAACCCGAAATTCCTGAGGACTGCCTGCTCTTCCGGAAGTAGCCTCTGCGCATGACTTCGCACGTTCGCACGGTGACCTTCGACGCCCACGACCCCTACGAGCTGGCCGGCTTCTGGCTGCAGGTGCTGAGAGCGCCGCGCCCCGACGACGACGCGCCGGACGACCCGTACGCCGCCGTCGTCACGGACTCGATGACGCTGCTCTTCGGCCAGAACGACGACGAGAAGGTGGTCAAGAACCGCGTCCACCTCTGCCTCGAGCCGGACGGCCCGCGCGACGCGGAGGTCGAGTGGCTGCTCACCATCGGCGCCACCGTCGCCAACGACCATCGCGAACCCGACGGCACCGGCTTTGTCGTCATGCACGACCCTGAAGGCAACGAGTTCTGCGTACTCCGCAGCGCCGCCGAACGAGCCGCCACCAGCTGACCGTCAGGCCGCGGGGTCGGGCGAGGTCGGGTCGCCGGTTTCGACTGTGATCGTGCAGACCGACTCCGGACCGCGGTCGTCCGACAACGCTTCCTGGCGGACCGGGCCGACGTCGTGCGTCACCGTCGGTGTCTGGCCAGGGACGACGATCGCCGCGACCGCGAGCAATTCCGAGCGGAGGAAGTTGCGGGCTTCGGTGAGCGTCATATCCCGGTCTTACACCTTGGCGGTCACGCTGGCGACGCCAGACAGCGATTCGTACGTCAGGAGAAGGCTAAAGACCAGGAACCCTCGTGCAGCGAGAGCCGGACCCGGGCAAGCGGCCGGACGTCCACGTGCCGGAGCGACTCGGCCGGCGCGTCCAGGACGTACAGCACGGCCGCCCGCACGACCGCTGGATGGACGACGGCCACGACGGTACGCCGCTCACCGGACAGCTCACCGAGATCGCCGAGCCAGTCGGCGACGCGGGTGAGTACGTCGTTCTCCGACTCGCCGCCCGGCGTGGCGGTGTGCGGGCGCTCCAGCCATGCCGTGACCCGCTCCGGATCGGCCCCGAGCAGCTCCTCGAGTCCGCGCCCGGACCAGTCGCCGTACTCGCGGTCCCGCAGCGCCGGCTCGACGACGGGCGTCAGGCCGAGCGCCTCCGCGGTCCGTACGGCGGCCACCTCGGGACCGGCGAAGACCGCGTCGGCCTCGACCGTCAGCTCACGCGCGGCGTCGACACCGGACGGATCCGGCTCGTGGTCACCACCGAGCACAAGTCCACGCAACCCAGGGGTCAGGGCATGGGCGACCAGCGTCAACGACACGCTCAAGCGGCTACCACCTTCTGTCGGGACAGCCGGTGGTCCACCGCGGCGGCGTACCCGAATCCGAGCAGGAGCCACAGCGTCGCCTGCGTACCGAGTGAGGCGAACCGGAACTGCCACAGCAGCGTAGCGGGGAACGACCCCGGAACCTCGTTGATCGACGGCAGGATCTGGTACGCGATCACGATCGTGACGAGGAAGGCGGCCACGCCGCCGGCCAGCCGGGCGACGTCGCCGTACCGAGCGGCCCAACGCGATGCCGCGACACCGGCCCAGACCGCGAGCAGTCCGATCACGAGCGTCAGCAGGTAGGTCACCGTACGGCGGGTGATCGTGTCGGGATCGCCGACCGCGGGTGGATTCGGTGGATATTTGAGGAACGGAACCAGCACGATCCCGACGAAGCCGGCAGCGGCCAGGCCGAGAGCGGCGTACGGATCACGTTCGGTCCGCAGCCTGCGCCGCAGCAGCGTGAAGGCGACGGCGAAGATCCCGCCGAGCGCGATGCCGTACAGGGTGGTCGCGAGGAACAGCCCGGCCTTCTGGCCGTCGCGGCTGACGAGCGGTTCCTCTTCGGCGGCGGCTTCAGCACCGTCGCCATGGTCGTGGGTATGCGCGGCACCGGCCTCTTCGATCGCGATCGCGGCATCGACGTGCGGTTCGCCCGTCACGTACGCGAACGTTCCGGCCAGCAGGCCGGCGAAGAGTCCGATGATCAGTCCGCGCACCAGGAGCGATCCGAAGGTGCGCATGGGGCTAATGGCAGGGCACGCCGAGCAGATGGCGACCGTCGTGCATCAACTCGTGCAGGTACATGCCCGAGTGCGACACCGCACCCTGGTCGAACATGACCAGGTAGCCGAGCAGCAGTAGTACGCCGAAGCTGAGCAGAGCGGCGGCGAGGAGCCGGGGTGAATAGGCCGGTACGGCGACCGAGCGGGCAGGAGCTGCCATCTGAACCTCCTGGGGAAGTGCGCGTCCCCTTCGAAAGGCTGCTGGTGCCCGAGCGTCCTGACTCACGAGCTGAGCTCGCTCACAGTGGCGCGGCCGTGCCGGACTCTCACCGGCTTCCCTCATGGCACCGCAGGTTGTCCCCCGAACCGTAGCGGTGGGGATGGAGAGGGGTCAACGCGTGGGACAGCCGGGTGACGTTCCCCACCCCCGGACCTACTCTGGGCAGATGCCGTCCGCTCATCACCTGGTCGCCTTCGCGATCACCGCGTTCATCATCATCGTCGTCCCCGGTCCGAGCGTGCTGTTCATCGTTGGGCGGGCCCTCGCGGTCGGCCGCCGGGAAGCGGTGCTGACCATGGTCGGCAACACCATCGGGGCCGCCGTGATGCTGGTCGCGGTCGCCCTCGGACTCGGCACGCTGATCGCGGCCAGCGCGATCGCTCTGACCGTGGTGAAGCTCGTGGGCGCGGCGTACCTGATATATCTCGGGGTGCACGCCTTCCGCACCCGCAAGTCGCTGGTCGAGGCGATGACCAGCGGGATCAAGCCGGGCAACAGCCGGCGGACCATGCGCCAGGGCTTCCTGGTCGGAGTCACCAACGCCAAGACCGCGGTCTTCTTCGCCGCCGCGTTGCCGCAGTTCGTCGACAAGGGCGCGGCCAGCCCGGCCTGGCTCCAGATCCTCGTCCTCGGCCTGGTCTTCATCCTGATCGCGCTCTGCTCGGACAGCGTCTGGGCCGTGGTGGCCGGCACCGCGCGCGAGTGGTTCGCCCGCTCGCCGCGCCGGCTCGAACTGGTCGGCGGCACCGGCGGCCTGATGATCATCGGCCTCGGCGCCAGCATCGCCGTGACCGGCTCTAAGGAGTAGCGGTACGCCGGCCGGCCTGGACACCGAGCAGCGCGAGCACGGCCGGCAGACCGAACGCAACCAGGTACGCCGTCAGCGCGGAATGCGGCTCGAGTGCCGCGAAGAGCGAACCGCCGATCGCCAGGATCGTTGCCGTGGCCAACGAGTCGCTCAGCTGCGCGGCCGAGCTGTTGGCGCCCTGCTCCTCGCATTCGGAGTAGTCCAGCACGAGTACGGACAGCGTCGGGAAGACCGTGCCCATGCCGAGTCCGGTGAGGCTCCAGCCGAGGATGCCGACGACGACCGGCACGTTGTCGTTCAGGGTCAGCGTGGCGGTCACGATGCCGAGCAGGATCGCGACCATGCCGGCCTGCAGGAAGACCGAGTGCGAGAACGGCTGGTGCGGGCGGCCGCGGTACCACGAGGCGGCGGTCCAGCTGAGTGCGCTGACGGTCAGCACCAGACCGGCGACGGCCGGGGACAGGCCACGCTCACGGGTGAGCATCAGCGGCAGGAACACCTCGGCACCGAAGCCGGACGCCGCGACCAGCCCGCGCAGCGCGACCACCGACGGCAGACCGCGTCCGAAGGTGAAGGTTCCACGCGGCAGCAGCTTCGGCGCGAAGGCGACCACGCCGCCGAGCCCGACAGCGAGCAACGCGAGCTGGAGTACGCCGTGCTGCTGGCCGCCGTAGTGGAGCAGACCAACCCCGACCGCCGCGGCGACCGCCCACAGCGCTCGCTTGTCCCACAGCCGTCCCGGGAGGGGTTCGTGTGTGCTGCCTCTGAGCCCGGGCCGCATCACCAGCGCTGCCGGGATCGCGAGGGCCGGCACGGCGAGGAACACGATGCGCCAGCTGGCGTTCTCGACGATCAGGCCGGCGATCGCGGGACCGACCAGCGAGGGAACGACCCAGCCGGTCGCGAAGGCGGCGAAGATGCGCGGCCGCAGCCGGGCCGGGTACAGCTGCCCGACGACGACGTACAGCGCGACCGTGAGCAGACCTGAGCCGAAGCCCTGGATGATCCGGCCCACGACCAGGATCTCCATGCTCGGAGCCAGGCCTGCGATGATCAGACCGGCCAGGAACCAGGCGGTCCCGTGCCAGAGTGGCCGGGTCGGGCCTTTGAGGTCACTCCAGGTGCCCGAGACGACCATCGCGATCACGCCGGAGGCGAGCGGTCCGCCGAAGGCGAGTGCGTACAGACTGAGTCCGTCGAGCGCTTGCGCGACGGTCGGCATCGCGGTCGTGACGGCGAGCGACTCGAACGCGACCAGGGTGATCAACGCGACCATCCCGACCGTCAGCGCGCGGTACTGCGGCGCGAGAACGCCGCCGGACGGGGCCGGGGTGCCCTGGTCGAGGGTGGGCTCGGCAGCAATGGTCATGCCAAGCACCCTCAGACATCAAGGGCACTTGAAGTCAACCCCGAGTCAGAGAACGGCTGCGAGCACCAGGGCGAGGATCGGTGGAACCGCCTGGGTGGCCGCGGCCCGCGCCATCCGGCGGTCCGAGGCGATCAGGACGATTCCGGCACCGGCCATGCACGCGCAGCTGAACAGCGCGATGGCGTGGCCCTCGTCCCCACCCCAGATCAGGCCGCCGATCGCGCCGATCGCCAGGAACAGGTTGTAGAAACCCTGGTTGAAGGCCCACGGCCGCGCGGCCGCCGCCTCCGTCTCGTCCTTGATCAGGAAGCGGTGGTACGTGCTCGGTTTGCGGAACAGCAGGCTCTCCATGGCGAACACCGCGAGATGGAAGACCCCAGCCAATACCGCGAACACCTGCGCGACAACGCTCATGCCGGAAACGTACCGGGTTCTCAGCCGCTCCAGTCGAAGGCGCGAGCAGGGTTGGTGGTGAAGACCGCGTCCGCCACCTCGGCACCCAGCCGCCGCGCGATCCGCGGCCGGAGATGGGTCAGCAGGTAGGGCATGCCGGGGCCTTCACCGGTCGCGCCTCGCGCACGGGCCGTCGTCGTGTCGCCGCCGAGCAGCAGCCGGTCGGCGTACCCGGCGTCGGCGAGCGCGGCCAGGCAGTCGATCAGCCACGGGTCGGTCGCGTGATTCGCCCGCGACGGCCCGTCGAACGCCAGCCACGCACCCCGCTCGGCCAGCTCGAGATGCCCACGATGATCAGGGAAGCGGTTCAGGTGCCCGAGGATCACACTGGCGGGCGGTACGGCGAGTTCGTCCACCAGCAGATCGAGTACGGCGTCCGCTGCGGTCCCGAGTTCGTGATGAACGGCGATCGGTGCGCCGGTCGCGTGGTGCGCCTCGGCGGCGGCCCGCATCACCCAGCGGGCATGGGAATCCAGCACATGGTAGCCACCGGCAACCTTGATCAACCCGGCGCGGACCGGACTGTTGCCTATGCCAACGGCTAGCTCGGCGTGGAAGATCTCGGCCAGCTTCGGACGGACCTGGTCGACGAAGCCTTCCGGGTAGAGCTCGGCGCGGTGCAGGCCGGTGGCGGCGATCAGCGAAACGCCTGCGGTGGTCGAGATTCCGGGCAATGCGTCGACTCGACGCCCCAGACCGTGCGGGGTCCACTGCACGATCGCTTGACCCCCGGCCGCGGCGAAGGCTCGCGTCTCGGCCAAGGCCGCGTCCACGTCGTCCAGCTCTTGCCCGGCGAGGAACGGCGTACTGAAGAACAGGTGGTCGTGCGAGTCGGTCACGCCGAGCTGGTCCGGTCCGATGTCACCGGTGACGGTGCGGATCACTGCGCCTCCTTGTAACGGTTGAAGCGTTACTAACGTAACGGTCGAGGCGTTACGATGTCCAGGTGATTGATCGGATGGAGTTCCGGCTGGATCTCGGCGCGACGTGGCTGAACCTGCTCGCCACGCGCGGAACGCACTTCGGGGAGAACCCGGTGGAGCGGGTGCCGACGGTCGAGCGGTTCACGGAATGGCTCGACCTGATGGAACTGCGGCCGGTGCGGAAGGTGACGTCGGCGGACCTCGAGCAGGCCTGGGAACTACGGGAGATCCTGCGACCGATCGCGCTCGCGACGGTGGACGGCGTACCCCCTGATGCGGCGGCGGTGGAGGCGCTGGCGACGTTTCTCGAGGGCGACTCGCCGCTGCTGACGGTGACTGATCGGCTCGAACGCTCCCGTCCACGGACGACGGCGGACGCGCTGTCCCGGATCGCCCGTCAGGCCGTCGATCACCTGACCGGTCCCGAGCGCGCCTTCCTCTCCGCCTGTCCCGAACACGACTGTCGCGGCGTGTTCACCGACCCCACCGGCCGCCGCCGCTGGTGTCCCAACCCCACCTGCGCCACCAGAGGCCGGGTCCGAGCCCACCGGGCCCGCAAACACGCGGAAAACCGCCGGCCAAGCTGACTGAGAGTCAGCCCGACCGACGGTTGCCTACAGCAACTTCAAGAGCTCCGGCAGGACGCGTGGCCTCCGGCAGACGACGATCCCTCCCCGGCCGACGCCGCGGCGACAGCCGGGAATGCGATCAGCGGCTCCGGCGGGAGGCGCGGGTGCCGGCGGAGAACGCGGCCGCTCCGCCCGACCGCGAGGTCGAGCCGGCCGCGGGAGCCGGGCGCTTGGCAGACCCCGAGGAGGCTGCGCCGCCCGGGCGGCCTGCGCCGGGCGCCTGAGCACCTCGGCCACCACGCCGGCGGCGACCACCACCACGACCCCCAGCACCACGACCGCCCGCACCGCGGCTGGCGGAGCCGGACTCCGCCGAACCTCGGCCATTCGACGAACGGCCTGGAGCGGCCGCCCCCGCGGCTGCGAGCTGCGGAGCGACGAACGTGCGCTCGCCCGGAGCCAGCTCGGAGAGCAGCGGGTCGCCGGTGGTGAGCTTGGTGATGGTCGGCGCGATACCGGCCTTGCGGGTGAGGTCGCGCACGTCGCGAACCTGGGCGTCGGTCATCAGCGTGACGACCGTACCCTCGGCGCCGGCGCGGGCAGTCCGGCCGGAGCGGTGCAGGTACGCCTTGTGCTCGATCGGCGGATCCGCGTGGATCACCAGCGCAACGTCGTCGACGTGGATTCCACGGGCCGCGATGTCGGTGGCGACGAGTGTCTTCGCCGTACCCTCCGAGAAGGCTTCGAGGTTCCGGGTGCGGGCGCCCTGGGACAGGTTGCCGTGCAGTTCGACCGCCGGCACGCCCTGCGCGATCAGCTTCTTGGTCAGCGACTTCGCGCCGTACTTCGTCCTGGTGAAGACCAGCGACCGTCCCGGTGCGGCGGTCAGGTCGACGAGCACGGGCAGCCGGGTGTCGGGCTGGACGTGCAGCACGTGGTGGGTCATCTTCGAGACCGGCGACTGCGCCGAGTCCACGCTGTGCGTGACCGGGTCGGTCATGAACCGCTGCACGAGGACATCGACGCCCGCGTCCAGCGTGGCCGAGAACAGCAGCCGCTGCGCTCCTGCCGGGGTCGCCTCGAGGATCCGCCGTACCGCGGGCAGGAAGCCGAGGTCCGCCATGTGGTCGGCCTCGTCGAGCACGGTGATCTCGACCGCGTCGAGCTTCACGTGCCCGGCCTGGAGATGGTCCTCGAGCCGTCCCGGGCAGGCGACGACGATGTCGGCACCCTTGCGCAGTCCGGTGATCTGCGGACCATGGCCGACACCACCGAAGATGGTCATCGTGCGCAGGTCGAGCGCGTCGGTCAGTGGCGTGATGGACGCCTGGATCTGGGTGGCCAGTTCGCGCGTCGGCGCCAGGATGAGCGCGCGCGGGTGATTCGGACGCCGCTTGGTCCGGCCGGCGGCCAACCGGGCCAGCACGGGCAGCACGAAGGCGTAGGTCTTGCCGGATCCGGTCCGGCCGCGGCCGAGAACGTCCTTGCCGGCCAGAGCATCCGGCAGCGTCGCCGCCTGGATCGGGAAGGGCTTGGTCACCCCGGTCGCCGCGAGCGCGGCCACCAGGGACGGCGGTACGCCGAGGTCCGCGAACGTCAAGTTGTCCGGGACAACTACTTCCGCGACCTGTTCGTAAGCCTCCCGTGTGACGGCCTTGTTGCTCTGAGCAACCTTCGGCCGGGGGGCGCCGTCGGAACGGCGACGCCGGCGGGGACGGGAGGTGGAGGGTGTTTGGGCAGATGGCGTTGATGTCGGGCGGCGGGCCGCCATGTAGTACTCCAGAAA
Source organism: Kribbella sp. NPDC050281 (assembly GCF_040655855.1). Taxonomy (NCBI): domain Bacteria; kingdom Bacillati; phylum Actinomycetota; class Actinomycetes; order Propionibacteriales; family Kribbellaceae; genus Kribbella; species Kribbella sp. NPDC050281. The sequence goes on from NZ_JBFAKS010000044.1 coordinate 40,633, forward strand.
GTCGGGGGGTCGTCCTGCCCGGCGCGGCCGTTCATCGGCCGCGGCGCGTGGTGGTCGACTGCTAGCGCTCTGTCACAGGCGCTCCGGCCCGAGGCAGAACTGGGCGGGCCGTCACAGACAGTCTACGTCACCCAGGGTCCGCGCCGCGCCGGTTTGTTCACAGGACGCTCGTCACACGGCCAGAGACGTGCCCTATGTTGTGCACCGTGATGACTGAGAACCGGGTGGATCCGCCGACCGCCGGCGGCGAACGTGAGCTGCTGCAGGGATTCCTGGATTTCCACCGCGGCACGCTGCTGTGGAAGGTGTCCGGACTGACCGGGGCGCAGTTGGTCCAGCGCAGTGTGGACCCGTCCAGCCTTTCGCTGATCGGGCTGGTCCGGCACCTGAGCGAGGTCGAGAAGTACTGGTTCCACCGGGCGCTCGCCCAGCTCCCGGCGCCGCCGTTGCACTGGACCGCGGAGCATCCGGACGGCGACTTCGACCTGACCGACCCGGCTCGGGCCGAGCACGATCTCGCGGAGTTCCGGGAGATCGTCAGGGTGTCCGGCGAGATCGCCGCGGGCCACACCCTGGACGACACGTTCCTGCGCCCCGGCCACGAGGGTGAGTACTCCGTCCGCTACCTCTACATTCACATGATCGAGGAGTACGCCCGCCACAACGGCCACGCCGACCTCCTCCGCGAACGGATCGACGGCCTGACCGGCGAATAGTCAGGACTTGATCGACCGGATCAGCCCGACCAGATCGTTGGTCACGCCCCGGACGCCCGGGATGCGGGTCAGCCGGAGCAGCCGGTCGACCAGCGGGACGGACCGATCGATCAGTGCCTTGGTACGACGAAGATCCTTGCTGTCGTCGTGCACCCAGAACAGCACGATCCCCATCTGCATCAGCCACAGCAGCTCGGGCAGCTCCGCCTTCAGGTCGGCCGGCAGCTTGAGGTCCGAGCCCTCCACGACCCGGCGGAACAGTTCGACACTCGCCTCCCGCGCGGGCCGCGACTGGTCGCTGAACGGCGACAGCGGGCTCTTCGGTTCCGCCGCTGTCTTGAAGAACGTGCCGGCGAACTCGTGGTACGGCGCGGACACCTCGAGCCAGGCCCGCAGTACGCCGGTCAGCCGCGGGACGAATGCCTTCTCCGTCGCAAGGACCGACTCGACCGCCTCCACGTGCTGCACCTGCAGGTGGTCGTAGTACGCCTGCATCAGGTGCTCTTTGGAGCCGTAGTAGTAGTAAGCGTTGCCCACCGAGACGCCCGCCTCGGTGGCGATCGCCCGCATCGTCGTCTTGCCGTACCCCTGCTCGCGGAACAGCCGCAGCGCGGTGGACAGGATCAGCTCCCGGGTCTGCTCACCCTTGGTGGTCGCACTTTCCGTCACATCCGTCAGCGTAGTCACCCCCATCGCGCACACTCCCCCAACTCCGCAGCCCAGCCGCCGCCTGGACGATCGCCCGCGCCACCGGCCGCATCGCCGGACTGGCCAGCCGTACGGCGGTGTGCCGGTGCTCCCAGGTGGACCACAGGCACACGATCCACGCGCGGTCGCCGACGTACACGGACCCGTCGTCGGCGACCACCGTCACCTCGCGCAGCGTGGCTGCGTGGTCCAGCGCAGGGTAGAGCGCCCGCGCGTTCGCCGACCCCGCCGCGACGAACCGCAGGCGCACCACCCCTCCCCTCCCGTTGGACGCCGGCCGCTGGGCCGCCAGCCACTCCTTGAACCGGCGGCACAGACCGCACTGGGCGTCGTACAGGACGGTCAGCTCGTGCATGGTCAGTAGCCGTAGTGGACCGGTGTCTTGGCCGGCGCTTCGGCCGGGAGTACGTCGTTCGGCGGAACCGGCGGGTTGGTCATGGCCTCGAGCTGGCTGCGGCGGCGGATCATGTTGAAGATCCAGACGTTCATCAGGTGCAGCACACCGAGCACGAGCATCACGATGCCGAGCTTCACACTCAGCTGCTCGAACACGCCGCGAGCGTCGACGACCACCTTGTCGGCGCGCAGGAACAGCGTCACGAACCCCAGGTTGACCAGGTAGAACCCGGCCACCAGCAGCCTGTTGACCGCGTCGGCGAAGTCCTCGTTGCCGTGGAACACGTCGATCAGGAAGATCCGGCCGTTGTGGCTCAGCGTCCGGGCCACCCAGATCGTCAACGGCACCGAGACCAGCAGATAGATCAGGTACGTCGTCACGGTCATGCTCACCACGTCCTCACAAACTGAACACGTTCAAATTTGGTCACATGGCGAGCGTACGACCGACTTTTGAACATGTTCAAGTAGGCGACGACGTGAGCTGGGTCTCGCGCTGAGGCAGGATGGCCGCATGACGAGGATCGTCTGACCATGCGGGAGAAGGATCTCGACCGGTGGGTCGCCAAATACCGGAAGGCCTGGGAGTCGAACGACCCGGGCCACATCGCGGCGCTCTGGACCGAGGACGCCCTCTGGCACCGCCGCCCGGACGACGAGCCGGTGGTGGGCCGGGAGGCGATCGTCGCGGCCTGGCTCGAGGTGGCGGACGCACCGGGTGAGACGAGGTTCGAGTACGAGGTCCTCGGGTTCGGCGACGGTGTCGGGTTCGTCCGCGGCTGGACGACGTACCAGACCCAGCCGCCGAGCGAGTTCAGCAACCTGTGGGTGATCCGCCTCGCCCGCGACCGCGCCCACGAGTTCACCGAGTGGTGGATGGAGAAGCCGTGATGGGTTACGGTCTGGGTAGGCACTCAGGGTGCCACCGGTCCGCGGGAAGGGCTCAGCCCACCTGATCACGGAGTTGTGTGGTTGTTGTTCACCTCCTTTCTCGCCTGACGACGCGGACAGCAGGCTCGTAGAGAGGAGGTCGCGATGCCGACCCGGAATCTCCCGAACGACCCGCACCTGGACCACCTGCGCAAGCAGGCCAAGACGCTGCTCAAGCAGGTCCGCGCCGGGGACGACGAGGCCGTCGCCCTGGCCGACGAGTTCCATCCCGTCCAGTCGCTGGCCGACGCGCAACTGGTGATCGCCCGCAGCTACGGGTTCCCCAGCTGGCCGCGGATCGTCCGGCATCTGGAGCTGGTCGACCAGTACAGCCGCTCCCCGCACCGCCAGTCGATCGGTGGCCCACTCGACACCCCGGAGCAACGCGCCGAGGAGTTCCTGCGACTCGCGACGCTGCACTACGGACAGGACGATCCGGCCCGGCAGCGGTCCGCGGAGCAGTTGCTCGAGCAGTTCCCAGAGGTTGCTCGGAGCAACATCTACACGATGGCGGTGGCCGGCGAGCTGGACGCCGTACGCGAGGTTCTCGCGGCGGATCCCTGGCAGGCAAGGGAGGAAGGCGGTCCGTACCGCTGGCCACCGTTGCTCTACGTCACCTACGGGCGGCTCGACGTACCGCATCAGGTGGAGATCGCGCGGCTGCTCCTCGAGCATGGCGCCGACCCGAACGCAGGCTATCTGTGGCAAGGCATGCCGTCACCGTTCACAGCCTTGACCGGGGCGTTCGGTCGTGGTGAAGGCGATCAGCCACCGCACCGCAACCGGGTCGAGCTCGCGCGGTTGCTGCTGGACGCCGGAGCCGATCCGAACGACAGCCAGACCATGTACAACTGCGGTCCCGGTTGCCCTCCGCCGTACGACGACGTCCACCTGGAGCTCCTGCTGGAGTACGGGCTGGGCAAAGGCGACGGCGGCCCGTGGCATGAGCGGATGACGACCGCGCACCCGACACCGCAGCAGCTCCTGGAGGACGAGCTCGTCTTCGCGGCGTCGACAGGCCTGCTGCACCGGGCCGAGCTGGTGCTTGCTCAAGGCATCGATCCGGAGGGACGTGGTACCGGGCATCCGGGCTTCGGTGGGCATCGCGCCTACGAGTTCGCCGCCGTCCAGGGGCACACCGAGATCGCGGAGCTGCTGCGTGCTCGCGGTGCGGCGCCGCTGGACGACGTCCACGAGGTCTTCGCCGCCGTCATGCGGGGTGAGACCCCGGCCGTCAGCCCCGAACTGATCTCGCGAGCCATCGCGCGCAATCCGTACCTTCCCCTCCGGGCCGCCGAGATCGGCCGGACCGAAGCTCTGGAGCCATTGAAGAACCTGGGCTTCGACCTCAACGTGATGGCGGGGTCCGCGCCGATTCACCAAGCCGCGATCAACGGCCACCTCGATACCGTCAAGAAGCTCGTCGAGCTGGGCGCCGACCCCGAACTGCGTGATCCCTCGTACGACGGGCCTGCGCTGGGCTGGGCAGAACACAGCTGGGCCGAGGACGACCGCAAGCAGGCTGTGATCGACTACCTCAAGGGCTTACGGCAAGGAACAGGAACGCGCTGAACACCATCAGGTGGACGGCGCCCTGAAGCAGGGTCGCCCGGCCGGTGGCGAGGGTGAGAATGCTGGTCACGACGGTCAGCGCGAACAGCACCATCTCCATGCCACCGAGGCCGAGCACCAACGGGCCGTCCAGCCAGATGGAGGCGACCGCGATCGCCGGGATGGTCAGGCCGATGCTGGCGAGCGCTGAGCCCAGAGCCAGGTTGACGCTGGTCTGGAGGCGGTTCCGCAGTGCGGCGCGCACTGCGGCAACCGTCTCCGGCAGCAGCACCAGCAGCGCGATGACGACACCGACCACGGCCACGGGTGCACCGGCCGACTCCACCGCGGACTCGAGCCTCGGCGAGACCGTCTTGGCGAGACCGACGACCGAGATCAGGCAGACGAACAAGAGTCCAAGGCTGAGGAGCGCGACCTTCGCGCTCGGCGCGGCCGCGTGCACCTCCTCGCTCTCCAGATCCTCGGCTTCGGCCTCCGCGTCGGGGACGGGGAGGAAGTAGTCGCGGTGCCGGATCGTCTGGACGAAGACGAAAACGCCGTACATCACGAGTGACGCCACACCTGCGAACGCGAGCTGAGCCGTGCTGAACTGCGGCCCCGGCGCGCTGGTCGTGAACGTCGGCAGCACCAGGCTCAGCGTCACCAGCGCGGTCATCACCGCGAGCACACCGGTCGACGCACGGACGCGGAACTCCTGCACGTGATGCCGCAACGAGCCGACAACGAGTGACAGTCCGAGGATGCCGTTGCAGGTGATCATCACCGCGGCGAACACGGTGTCCCGCGCCAGCGACGCGGCCTTGTCGCCGCCGGACGCCATCAGCGTCACGATCAGTGCGACCTCGATGACCGTCACCGCGAGCGCGAGGATCAGCGTGCCGAACGGTTCGCCGACGCGGTGTGCGACCACTTCGGCATGGTGGACGGCCGCGATCACCGCCGCGCCCAGACCGGCGCAGACCAGGATCAGCAGGATGACACCCAGGTCACGACCCCAGGACAGGACCAGGACGACGAGAGCGAGCGGGGGCACGGCCAGACTCCAGCGCGGCAACCCTTGGACCACGGTGTTTGTCATCCCCGAGAAGTCTATGGCGTACGGCGATATCCGGTTGGCATCCGCCGCCTGACAGGTGATGCTTCTCGCACCATGACAGTGCAGATCAGGACCGCGACCGACGCCGACTGGCCGGCCATCTGGCCGTTCTTCCACGAGATCGTCACCGCGCGGGAGACGTACGCCTACGACCCGGAGCTGACCGAGGAGCAGGCCCGCCCGCTCTGGATGTCACCGTCGAGCGCCGCGCGCAGCCGCACCACGGTCGCGGTCGATGCCGACGGCACCGTGCTGGGCACCGCCAACATGTACCCGAACCGCCCGGGTCCGGGATCGCACGTCGCCAGCGCGAGCTTCATGGTCGACGCGGCTGCCCGGGGCAAGGGCGTCGGCCACCTGCTCGGTCAGGACATGATCGACTGGGCCGCTCGGGAAGGGTTCCGGTCGATCCAGTTCAACGCGGTGGTGGAGACCAACGAGTCCGCCGTACACCTGTGGCAAGCGCTCGGCTTCACCATCATCGGGACGGTGCCGGAAGCGTTCGACCACCCCAAGCACGGGTACGTCGGCCTGCACGTGATGCACCGCCCGCTGTAACTCAGCCGTCCAGTCGCTCCGCGACGAGCCGGGTAACGCGATCGAGCTCACGACGTACGGAGACCTGCTGCCGCGGCGCGCAGTACCGCGGCGGTGAGGGCGTCCAGGATGGGCGACTCCAGCTTCCAGTGCTGCCAGTACAACGGCACGTCGATGTACTTGCCGGGGGCAACATCCACCAGGCGGCCGGCGGCCAGCTCGGGCTCCGCGATCTCGTCCTCGATCATGCCCCAGCCGAGGCCGATCCGGACGGCTTGGTGGAAGGCGCCGGGAGCCGGGACGGCGTGCGCCGGCGGGTCCATCCGGCGCCGGGTCACCTTCCGGATCAGCCGGTGCTGCAGTACGTCCTTGGCGTTGAAGATCACCATCGGTGCCTCGGCGAGCGCATCCGCCAGCGGCTTGCCGGCCAGCCATCGCTCGGCGTACTCGGGAGTCGCGACGGGTAGGTACCGCATCTTGCCCAGCGGTACGACGCGGCAGCCTTGGACCGGCCGTGGATCGGCCGTCACCGCGGCCAGAACCGTGCCGTTGCGGAGGAATTCGGCCGAGTGCTCCTCGTCCTCCTGGTGGACCAGGAACCTGGCGTCGAGGCTCTGGGACAGGTCGAGCATCGCAGGCAGGAACCAGTTGTTCAGCGAGTCCGCGTTCACCGCGATCGGCAGCCGGAGCGCCTCGACGGTGCCGCGGACCGCGACGATCGCCTCCAGTTCGAGCAGCGAGACCTGCCGCGCGAGCCGGAGCAGCGCCTCGCCGGCCGCGGTCGGACGCGTCGGCTTGCCGCGCATCACCACCACCTGACCGAGGCGGCTCTCCAAGGCCTTGATGCGCTGACTGACCGCGGACGGCGTCACCCGCAGACGCCGCGCCGCCGCGTCGAAACTGCCCTCGTCGACGACGGCGGCGAACGTCTCGAGCTGTGCGGAGTCGAACTGCATGATGAAGCAATCCTAATGCTGCTTCAGAATCTTTAGCTGGTTTGTTCAGCCATCCGCTGCCTACCGTCGAGGTATGCCCCTCCTCGCCGGCTTCGCCACGTCCTTGTCCCTGATCGTCGCGATCGGCGCCCAGAACGCCTTCGTGCTGCGCCAGGGCCTGCGCCGTGAGCACGTCCTGCCGGTGGTCCTCACCTGCGCGTTGTCCGACGCGCTCCTGATCTCCGGCGGCATCGCCGGCCTCGGCGCCCTTCTCACGCGCAGCCAACTAGCCCTCGATGCGGCACAGTACGGCGGCGCCGCCTTCCTCTACCTGTACGCCGCCTTCGCCCTGAAGCGAGCCTTCAACCCCGGGTCCATCAGCCCCGCCGACCACGGCCCCACCGCACTCCGCAGCGTCGTACTGACCTGCCTCGCCTTCACCTACCTCAACCCCCACGTCTACCTCGACACCGTCGTGCTCCTCGGCTCCCTCGCCAACCAGCGCGGCACCGACGGCCGCTGGTTCTACGGTCTCGGCGCGGTCGCCGCCAGTTTCACGTGGTTCTTCTCTCTCGGCTTCTTCTCCCGCACCCTCACCCCCGTCTTCACCCGCCCTCGAGCCTGGCAGTACCTCGACACCGCCATCGCCCTCCTGATGGCAACCCTTGCCACCTGGCTCCTCCTGCCCTGAGAACGCAACCGTTCCCAGCGCGCGTCGCGAACGACGGCCGAGGAGACGACGGTCAACGCGTATCTGTTCCGCTGACCCCCTCGCTGCGGTACCTCTGCGGGGAGGAGGGATCGAGCGTGGACGTGACCGTCTTGTGCGATGCGGTAGCGGTGTTTCCCGAGAGTGTGCCGGATGCGTTGCCTGGCTGGGGGAAGGAGCACGCCGCCTGGACTGCGGACGTGATGCCGGGCAACGTGTCGAACGGCGGGTGGCTCCTGCACTTCCACAGCTACTTGGTGACTGGCGACACCGGAGTGGTACTGGTGGATGCCGGAGTCGGGCCGGCTGGTGGCGAGGCGGCGGAGTGGTTGGGGGTGGCTGGGCGGTTGCCGGGGCTGCTGGAGTCGGCCGGGGTGGCTGTGGATGACGTTGATGCGGTGGTGTTGACGCATGTGCATCTGGACCACGTCGGGTGGAGTGCGGAGGGGTCGGCGCCGCGGTTCCCACGGGCGGAGTACGTCGTACAGCGGGCTGAGCTGGAGCACGTGCGCGGCGGGGCGACGTATGAGCGGATGATCCGGCCGGTGGTGGAGGCGGGGCAGTTGCGTGTGGTTGAAGGGGAGGTCGGGCTGCGCGGGATGCGGTTGGTGCCGACTCCTGGGCATACGCCCGGGCATCAGTCGGTGGTGACCGAACGGGCCGTGCTCGGGGGTGACGTGCTGGTGCATCCGGCGCAGGCGCGGTGGCCCGAGCTCACCTATGTGTACGAGCGTGATCCGGCGCAAGCAGTCACTTCACGCCGGGAGGTGCTCGCGCTGGCGGCCGCGTCGGGGATCCCGATCGCGGCCGCGCATCCGCACGCGGCCCTCGACGGCCACGCAAACCCGCTCGCGACACCGACCGCAGGCGACACCGCCTGTCCGCCGTACACCCTTTAGCGGTAGCCGGTGGTGTCCGCCGGCTTGCCGGGTTCCTGGACCTCGACGATGTAGCGCCACGCGTCCGGGCGACTCCCGTCCAGGTCGGTGAATCCGTAGACCTGCGCGAGTTCGCCGCTGGACGTGGACTTGCCGTTCCAGCGGCGTACGTCGGGGTCCGCCGCCAGTGCGGCCACCGCGCGGCCGACGTACGACGGGCTCTCGGAGATCGCGAAGTGCGGGATCCGCTCGGTCGCCTCGCGCCAGGTCTCCTCGGTGACGCCGAAGCCCTCCAGCATCGCCTCGGATCGAAGCCACCCGGGCGTCAGCAGGACGGCGGTCGCCTCGTGCTTGTCGAGTTCGTGCGCGAGCGCGAACGCCATCCGGCCGACCGCGCCCTTCGCTACGTCGTAGAAGAACGACACGCGGTACGTGTGAGCGTTGTAGTCGTTGGTCCCGTCCGTCATCTCGATGACGAGGCCACCAGGTGACTTGATCAGCAGCGGCAGCGCGTAGTGGCTGGTGATCACGTGCGTGTCGATGCCGAGCCGCAGCAGCCGCAGGCCGTCCTCGAGGTTGCTCTCCCAGACCGTCTTGTCCCACTCGGGTTCGCCGTGCTGACCCCAGATGTCGTTGACCAGGATGTGCAGCGCGCCCTGCTCGCGCTCGATCCGGTCGATCAGGTCGCGCACCTGCTCAGGGACGAGATGGTCGACGGGTACGGCGATGCCGTGGCCGCCGGCCTGGTCGACGAGCTCCGCGGTGTCCTCGATCGTCTCCGGCCGGTTCATCTCGGAGCGACCGGCCCGCGTGGTCCGGCCGGTCACGTACACGGTCGCGCCGGCCGCGCCGAGCTGGACCGCGATCCCCCGCCCGGCCGCGCGGGTCGCCCCGGTCACCAGCGCCACCTTGCCCGCCAACGGCTTCATCCGCCCGCCTCCTTCTTCCATACGTTGTATGATTATGTACCATACGACGTATGGTTAACGCGGGCAAGCGGTCCGGGCGGCCTCGTGCCGGGGAGGAGCGGCTGAGCCGCGGGGCGATCCTGACGGCGGCCTTGCGGATCGTGGACGACGAGGGGATCGACGCGCTGACGATGCGACGACTGGCCGCGACCCTCGAGGTCAACCCGATGTCGCTGTACCACCACCTGCCGAACAAGGCGGCCGTGCTGGCCGGGCTGGCGGAGCTGGTCTTCGCGGGGCTCGAGCAGCCCGATCCCGGTGATTCCGTGCCGTGGGACGAGCAACTGAAGGACGCCGCCCGGGGCTATCGCAACGCTCTCCGCGCGCACCCGAACCTCGCGCTCCAGGTGCTGTCGGACACGTCCGCGGTGTCGGCGGTCGTGGTGGTGGTCGTGGAGCCGTTCTACCGCGCGCTCGACCGGGCCGGGCTGTCACCGCGGCAGATCTTCGAGGCGGCGAACACCCTGGTCGACTTCATCCACGGCTTCTCGCTCGGCGAGGCGTCGGTCCGCACGGAGAACTTCGACCTCGCGCCCGACCTGATCACCCGGGTTGAGCAGTTGCCCGCAGGCAAGGCGCCCGTACTCGCGCGGGTCGTCGGTGAGCTGGGCCCCGAGGGTCTCGCCTACGACTTCGACAGCGGGTTCGAGTCCGGGCTGGCCACGCTGACCGCAGGCATCGGCGCGACCCGTCGCCGGTAGCGCGAGATCGCGACGCCGATCAGACACAGGACACCGCCGAGGTAGGCCAGCGGCGCAGGGCTTTCGTCGAGCAGGAGCCAGCCGAGGAAGATCGTCAGCGGCGGAACCAGGTACGTCGTGGCGCCCATCCGGCCCGCCGTCGTACGAGCCAGCGCGTAGGCCCAGGTGGTGAACGCGATCGCGGTCGGGAACGCGCCGAGGAAGACGATCCACCAGATGGTCGACGGTCGCGCGTCGGCGGTCTCCCGCACCAGCGTCGGCGCGAACGGCAGACAGGCGATCGCACCGATCACGCAGGACAGCCAGGTCACCTCCAGCGCGGGCAACCGAGACAGCAGTGGCTTCTGCGAGACCACCCCGATTGCGTACGCCGCCGCAGCCACCAGACACAGCAGGACACCCCACGTCTCTGCGCTGCCGCTGGACGATGACAGGCCGATCAGGACCACACCTCCAAAGGCCGCGACGCTGCCCATCACCAACTGACGTGGGAATCCTTCGTGCAGCAGGACACCGGCGAGCAGTGCGATCAGCAATGGACCGATGTTCACCAGCATCGCGGTCGTGCCGGCGTCGAGGCGGCGCTCGGCCTCGTTCAGCGCGAGGTTGTAGAGACCGAACCAGAGCAGACCGCAGACCAGCAGCAGCTTCCAATCACCCCTCGCCGGCCAGCGGCGTGGTCGGGTGAAGACGAAGATACCCAGCAGCACGCTGCCGACCAGCAACCTGCCCAGGGACAGGGCGCCCGCCGAGATGTCCTGGCCGACATGGCGGATCGCGACGAACGCCGATGCCCACAACACCACCGTCACCGCCGCCGCGCCCGCGGCCAGCACACCCTGCTTCCTCATGACTGTGACCCTAGGTCTCCGTTGCTTCGGCGGATACCGAATTGACGGGCGCCGGCAGGGCCAGCGGTACGACGAACGCTGTCAGCAGCACCGGCACGGTGAGGGCGGCGACCAGGATCGCCATGCTGAACCAGAGCGAACCGAGCGCGAATCCCGCGAAGACCGCGATCGCGAACACCTCCGAGAAGAAGCCGGACACCGAGGTGATCGTGGCGCGCGCCGGACCGGTGATGGAGTCCTGCAGGCGTGCCTCCGAGACCACGATGACCAGTTGCATGACGCCGTACCCGACCGCGATCGGGATGAAGCCCCAGGCCGACCGGCTCAGCGAACCCCACGCGATCAGCACCGCGGTCACCCCCAGACCGATCGCGAAGGTTGCTGCTGGCAACCTGTACGCCGCTCCCGCCAGCGCGCCGCCGATGGCTTGGGCGGCGACCCGTACCGGCGATCAGCAACGGGATCGCGCCGGTGGACGCACCGGCCTCGCGGGCGAGCAACGGAAAGTACTCGTCGAACGCCATGAAGCCCATGAGCACGGCGACCAGGCCGGCCGCCCGGCGTACCGTCCGTCCGGTCAGCACCTCCGTCACACCCGACCGCAGCATGGCCAGGTACGACGCGAACGCCGCACCCGTCGATTCGGAACCATCGTCGGCGGCAGCTTCGGCCGGCGGCGCCTCCGGAAGGGTCAGTGCGACGACGGCCTGAACCAGACAGCTGAGCACACTGAAGACGCCGGCCAAGGTGTAGCCGCCGAGGGCGAACAGCGGTGTCGCCAGGGCGGTGGCCGCGAGGTTCGCCAGGAAGGATGCCGACCTGGCCCGACCGAGCAGACTCGCGTATCGACCAGCGCGGTCCCGGGCGACCAGTTCGTCATACACGAAGGCTTCGAAGGTGCCGGAGATCAGCGCCGAGGATGTTCCCCACAGCACGAATCCCAGGGCGAAGCCGGCGAACGACGGCAGCGTGATCCAGGCGGCATACCCGAGCGCACTGATCAGCGCACCGAGCACCAGCAACTTGCGCCGCGAGTACGTGTCCGCCCAGGCGCCCGACGGCACCTCGAGCACGAACCCGGTCGTCGACCAGATGACGAACAGCGTCGAGATCTGGGCAGCCGACAGGCCATGATCGGCGAACAGCAACTGGTACAGCGGATACAGCGGGATGAAGTCCTGCAGCGCCTCGAACGCGACAATGCGCGCGGAGAGACTGGTCGGCAGGCGGTCGGGGCGGTCAGTGCGTCAAAGGTGCGGGCTCGTGAATCTCATGTCTTGAAAGATACGGCGAAATCACCGCGCCGGGCAGGTGATTTCCGCGAGCTGTGGACAACCGCCACGCAAAATGAGGAGCGGTCCGGGACACGGGTCCGTCAGAGTAGAGCGATGGGAGATGTCAGCGAACGGTTCTGGGCGAAGCTGCCGGAAGGCAGCCGGGACGCCCTCGTCGACGGGCTGAGCCAGTCCGAACTGCAGTCGGTCCTGCTGGACGTGAACCGCCGGCGAGCCGCCAAGGTGACGCCGGCCCGCCTCCTGCAGCGGTGGCAGCAGGACCGGTTCGTGCGACCGGGGCCCGCCGACCCGCGGCAGCTGGTGAAGACCCAGCAGCGGCTGTGGGAGCGACTGCCGGCCCGGTTCGAGGGCGTCGAGCTGTCCCCGGTCGCTCCGCTCGGCACGTGTTCCGCGATGTCGACCATCAACCAGAACCAGGTGGTCAGCACGATCCGCGGTACCGAGGTCGCCAGCGACCCGACGAACGAGCTCGCGATCGAGGCCGCCGTACGACGTCGTGCCGGGCAGGCCCGGGTGGACCTGGCCGCGTGCCAGCGGGTGCTGCGCGCACAGCCGTTCGAGGGGCCGGGCATGTTCGCGCACTTCCAGCTGTTCGTGCTGGTCTCGAGTGCGCGGGACACCGGTTCGGGCCGGACCGAGGCCGAGCTACTGATCGACCACCTGCGGTTCTGGCACGACGTACTGGGTGACACGGCTGATCTCACCTTCACCATGTTCAGGCCGTCCGCGGTGCGCGAGCGGATCGACGACACGGTCCGTCCGGCGCTGAAGATCAGCCTCACCGAGGACACCGAGCGGACGACGAGCGAGAACTACTACTCCGGTACGGCGCTCGGCATCGGCTGCGACGGAGAGGGCCTCGGTGATGGCGGCTTCACCACCTGGACCGCGGACCTGCTCGGCGACCAGAAGGAACGCTGCCTGACGTCGTGCGTATCCACCGAGCGCCTGACCGCGATCAGCCCCGCAGCTTGAGCAGTCCGGCGTCCGTCGGGCGGAAGCCGCACGCGTTCAGGTAGAACGCCGTCAGGTGTGGCTCGAAGTCGACGTGGAGCCATTCACACCCGGCGGCCTTCGCCTCAGCGGCGGCGGTCAGCACCAACTGCTTGCCGATGCCTTGCCGGCCGTGCTCCGGATGGACGGCGGTGTCCAGAACGAACGCGTGAGCGCCGCCGTCCCAGCACACCTGCACGAATCCGACCAGCTGGTCGTTGTTGAAGGCCCCTACCCAGGTGAGTGCGTGCCGCTCCAGCCGCGCGGCCCACGGCTGCACGGTGACCTCGCTCCCGAAGGCGAGGGCGTGCAGGGTCGACAACTCCTGGTCGTCGACCGGAAACCGCACCACGTAGCCCCCAGTCACACGCGACCCCGTGCGAGCAGCGCAGCGGCCGATTCCAGGCGGGCGTTCCAGCCGGCGGCCGGCTCCGAGCCGTCCGGGTAGTCCGCCATCGTGAGGTAGCCCTGGACCATCGTCGACGGCATCGCCTCTGCCAGGCCATGGCTCGTCCCGTAGGCGTCCACCGCCTCACTCCAGCGCTCGGGCTCCACCGACGACAGCAGGAACCACGCCAGGTCGAGCGCGCCCGGCGCCGCTGACACGTCCTCCCAGTCCAGGAACGCGACCACGCCGTCCGGTGCGGTCCGCAGGTTCTGGGCCGATGCATCGCCGTGGGCCAGCGTGAGCTCGCCGGCTCGCGCGACATCGCGCTCAGCGTCGAGGACGTGACCCACCAGCCGCTCCCCCGCCTCACGCACCGGAGCGGACAGATCTGAGCGGCTGGCCAGTCGTGGCCAGGTCCGATCGAACAGAGCGGCGACCAGGTCCGCACCGGCTTCCAGCGGCCGCAGCCACGGCCACTCCAAGTGCGCACGGCCGATCCACCGATCGTGCAGATCCCGCAGAGCCTTGGCACCCGCCACGGGCTCGGCGCCAGGCTCCCAGGCGGAGAGATCTTCCAGCACCAGCAGCGTCCCCTCGGCGTTCGCCTCGGACTCGTAGCAGGCAGGCACCCGGACGCCGACGACCGGCGCGATCTCCCGATAGAAGCGGACCTCGGACTCGAAGATGTTCAGGACCGCGGGGATCGACCCCGGTTCCGCCGGTGACCGGCGCTTCACATGGTTCGGCACCACGTCAGGCTAGGCGGGGATCGCCCCCGGCCGAACCTGATTTAGTGCGCCGCCTCCGTGCTGATCAGGACGACAGTGCTGTCGGGCCGCAGGTCCAGGTTCTCTCGGGCCGCGCGGAGTCCGGCCAGCGTGGCGGCTCCACTCGGCCCGGACGAGATGCCGGCTCCGCGCAGGTCAGCTGCTGCTTGCAGGGCGGCGTCGTCGTCGACTGTCACCGCGTAGTCGAGGCCTGCACGTAGTACAGGCCAAGCGAGGGTTGACGCCGTACCGCAGTTCAGGCCGGCCATCACTGTCTTGCCGGTCGGCACCGTGACCAGCTCACCAGCCAGCACACTGGTGGTGACGCAGGACGCGCTGGCCGGCTCCACACCGAGCACAGCCGTAGCAGACGAGCCACTGCGGTAGTGCGTGACCGCTGCCTGGGCGATCGACCCGACGCCCATCGGTACGACGACCAGATCGGGCTCGACCTCGATCTCGCGGAACAGAGTCGAGTACCCATCGACCACGTGCTGTGGCACATCCTCGTACCCGGGCCACGCAGAGTCCTGGATCAACAGCCGCCCGTCCGCCGCGTACGCCGCCGCCTCGGCGACCGCGGCGTCGTACGAGTCAGGTACGACGGTCACGGTCGCTCCCTCGGCGCGGATGGCGTCGATCGCCTTGTCGCTCACCACGTCCGGTACGAACACGTGCGCCGGCAGACCGAGCATGGCGGCCCGCCGCGCGACGGCCCGGCCGTGGTTGCCGTCGGTCGCGGTGACGAGCTCCACCGGACCAGGGCGCTCCTGCAACGCACGGTGGATCGCCCACCACGCGCCGAGCGCCTTGAACGCGGGCAGGCCGAGCCGTTGCGACTCGTCCTTCACGAGGACCTGTCCGACCCCAAACTCCGACGCCAGTGCGGGGACCGGCGTCAGCGGAGTCGGACGGTAGCCGGGCAGGCTCTGGTGGAACGCCTGCACCTCAGCCGGTGCAGGCGTCGTACGCCAGGCCTGGGCAGACGCGTTGCTGTACCAGCGCACCAGCTAGGCGACCAGCGCGAATGCCTGTGCCGTGCTGGAGTAGGCCTGCGGGGACGAGGTGATGCGCTGCGGGCTGGACTGCTCGACCCGGATCGCTGCCGTCTGCAGGCGGACCGGCAGCGTGGACCGGACCACCGTGGCCAGGTCGAACTGGACCTCGGAGAGCAGGTCGGAAAGATCGAGGTCGAGTGCCCGGCAGATCGCGGCCAGGATCTCCGAGGAGGGCTCCTTGCGGCCGCGCTCGATCTCGGACAGGTACGGCACCGACACCTGGGCCAGCTCAGCGAGCTCACGCAGGGTGATGCCCCGCTCGCGCCGCAACCGGCGGAAGACGTTCCCTATCACCTGGCGTAGCAACACGTCGTGGCCCTCCTCGCATCATGAAGTCCTGTAACGAGTGTGCCATCTCGACGAGGTCTGCGGCGGGCAGATCTGCCACGGGCAGATTCCGGCCCGGTTCCGCGCGGTTCGCCGCAGGCTGGACGCATGAGTCAGTTTCAGCTTCCGAACAACCTGGACAGCCACATCTACGAGCGGCTGCTGTGGCAGCGCATCCTCGTCCTCGGGGACGAGATCAAGGACGAGAACGCCAACGCGCTGTGCGCCCAGCTGATCCTGCTGAACGCCGAGGATCCGAAGGCTGACATCTCGCTCTACATCAACTCGCCCGGCGGCTCGGTCTCGGCCGGGCTGGCGATCCTGGACACGATGAACTTCATCACCAACGACGTCGCGACGTACGCGATGGGGATGGTCGCGTCGATGGGTCAGGTGCTGCTGACCTGCGGTACGCCGGGGAAGCGGTACTCGCTGCCGCACGCGCGGATCATGATGCATCAGCCGACCGGGGGCATGGGCGGTACAGCGAGCGACATCAAGACCCAGGCGGAGCAGGCGATCAAGGCACGGGAGGACCTGGCGCGGCTCATCTCCGACCGGACCGGGCAGCCGCTCCCCCGGATCGAGTCCGACTTCGACCGCGACCGCTGGTTCACGCCAGCCGCCGCCCGCGACTACGGAATCATCGACCGAGTGCTCACGCGTCCGACTCCTGTTCCAGCCTGACGGCCGGAACAGGAGAGGGAAAGACAAGGACGGGAGAACCGAGCCGAGCGCACCCGGGTCGGGGTGGACGTGGGTCAGGCGGGGGTGGTGGCGTGGACCAGGTCGGGTGGGCGTGGGTTAGGCGGAGGTGGTGGTTAGGGCCTGGGCCAGGTCGGCGGTGAGGTCCTCGGGATCCTCCAGTCCCAGGCTCAGGCGGAGCAGGCCAGCGCTCGGCTTCGCCTCGGGTGTGACCAGGCGGTGGGTGAGCGCGGCCGGGTGCTGGATGAGGGTGTCCACGCCGCCCAGCGACACCGCGTGAGTGATGAGCTTGAGAGCGCCGGCGACACGCGCCGCCGGCTCGTAGCCGCCGGTCAGGGTGAAGGCGAGGACGGCGCCTGGGCCGGATTGTTGGCGGCCGATCAGTTCCTGGGGATCGGAGAGGCCGGGGTAGTGGACCTTCTCGATGGCGGGCTGGGCGGTGAGCCAGTCCGCCACCTTGATGGCGGTCGCCTGCTGCGCCCGCACTCGCACCGGCAGCGTCTGCAGTCCCCTGTGCAGTTCGTACGCCGCCAACGGGTGCAGCAGGCCACCAGTCACTGCGCGGATCTGCCTCAGCCGGCCGATCCACTCCCCGCCGGCCGCGACGACGCCACCCATCACGTCGCCGTGCCCGCCGAGGTACTTCGTTGCCGAGTGCAACACCAGGCTTGCCCCCTGCCGAGCCGGCTGCTGCAGCACCGGGGTCGCGAACGTGCTGTCCACCAGCACTGGTACGTCGCTCGCCTGCCGGACCACCGCGGCGATGTCCACCAGCTCCACAGTCGGGTTGGCCGGCGTCTCCACGATCACCAGTCCGGTGTCTGGCCGGATCGCCGTACCGATCCCGGAGACGTCGACCCAGCTGACCGTCGTACCCAGAAGGCCTGTGGATAACAGGTGGTCGGAGCCGCCGTACAGCGGGCGTACGGCGACCACGTGCGGCTTGCCGGCCGCGACGGTAGCGAGGAGACAGGCGGTGAGCGCGGCCATGCCACTGCCGAACGCGACCGCACCATCGGTCTGCTCGAGCTCCGCCAGAGCGTCCTCGAAGCGCGCGACGGTCGGGTTCCACAGCCGCTGGTAGACGAGGCTGCCGCCGTCCGGGCCGTTGCCCTGCGCCAGCGCGTCGTACGACGTCCCGCCGCTGTCCACATCCGGCAGTGGATAAGTCGTGGAGAGGTCGATCGGCGGCACGTGGACGCCGAGGGCGGTGAGGTCGTCGCGGCCGGCGTGGACCGACCGCGTGTCGAGCTGGGTCATCGAGCCTCCTCGGACGCTGGGCGTGACCGAGGATGGAATCTTCTGCGGATCTCACGCAAGAGTTCCGAAGAAAATTCATCCACAGGTTCATCCACACGCTGTGGATTCTGTGGAGGAGCCCTACAGTGGTGCTATGCCGAAGGATCGTCGGAGCCCCGGACCGGCGCCGCGGACCGCGCCCGGGTCCGGGCCCGGCGGGCTGGACGAGGTGGATCGGGAGCTGGTCCGGCTGCTCACCGCCGACGGGCGGATGCCGAACAACGCGCTGGCGGAAGCGACCGGGATCGCGCCGTCGACCTGCCTGACCCGAGTACGGTCGCTGCGCGAGCGCGGGGTGATCCGCGGCTTCCACGCCGACGTGGACCTGGCGGCGCTCGGTCAGCCGCTGCAGGCGCTGATCGCGATCCGGATCGGCGCGCACTCCCGGGACGAGATCAACCGCTTCCGCAGCAAGGTCCCGGCGCTACCGGGCGTCCTGTCGCTCTTCCATGTCAGCGGCGCGAACGACTACCTGCTGCACGTGTCCGCGCCCTCGCCGGACGCCCTCCGCGAGTTCGTGCTGGATCACCTGACCGCCGACCCAGCGGTTGTGCACGCCGAAACCAGCCTGATCTTCGAGCACGTCCGCGGCACACCCCGGACCTCCAGCACTCACCAATGACGCCGCGCCCGCGTGGTTCACGCTCAGGCAGCGGCGGACATCGCCTGTCGGCGCGCGTTGATGAGTGCTGCAGGTCCGCCACTCATCGCGGCTTGAGGCCCCAGGCGCCGGCGAGCAGGTCGAAGGACCTCCGCCGCTCGGCGGGGTCGTGGATGTTCGTGGTGATGATGAGTTCGTCGGCGCCGGCGGAGGTGGCTCGGCGGGAGAGGTCGGCGGCGACCTGGTCGGGGGTGCCGACCGAGACGAGCCCGGCCCACTCCTCGACCGCGGCGAGCTCGGCGTCCGACCACGGGTAGGCCTCGGCCTCCTCCGGTGAGGGCAGCGGACCCGGCCGGCCGGAGCGCAGCCGGAGCATGGAGAGCGCGTTGGCCCGGGCCAGTTGCTGTGCGCGCTCCTCGGTGCCGGCCACGATCGCGGCCAGGGCGAGGATGGCGTGCGGCTCGGTCTGCTGGTCCGACGGCTGGAACATCTCCCGGTACGACGCGATCACGCCGGCCGGATCCAGAGTCCCGAAGTGACCGGCGTACGCGAACCCGGTCCCCAGCGCCGCCGCGGCCTGACCGCCGTACGTGCTGGAGCCAAGGATCCACACCGGCGGCAGCGGTACGTCGCTCGGTTGCGCGGAGATCGGCGCGAACGGATGGCCGGCCGGGAAGCCCTCGGCGTACGCGCGCAGCTCGGCGTACTGCTCGGGGAAGTCGTCGGCACCGAGCGCCTCGCGGCTGCGGCGGAGCGCGAGCGCGGTGCGCTGGTCGGTGCCGGGCGCGCGGCCGATGCCGAGGTCGATGCGGTCGGGGTACAGACCGCCGAGGACGCGGAACGTCTCGGCGACCTTGAGCGGTGAGTGGTTCGGCAGCATGATGCCGCCGGAGCCGACGCGGATGGTGGAGGTGGCCGCGGCGACAGCCGCGATCATCACCTCCGGGCTCGTGCTGACCACGCTCGGGATGTTGTGGTGCTCCGCCAGCCAGAAGCGGTGGTACCCGGCGGCCTCAGCGGTCCGCGCGAGTTCGAGCGTCTCGTGCAGCGCCTGCGACGGTCGCGATCCCGTTGGTACCGGCGAGAGGTCGAGCACGGACAGGGGCATCGGTTCGGAGCTCACCCCAGATCGCAACCGCCGGGTCTCGCCCGCTATTCCACCCCTGTCCCTTCCCCTTTGCTGGGTTCACCCATCGGATGGTGGGTTCGCCAGCTGCGTACGGGTGGCAAACCCCTCGTCTGCTGGGCGGACCCACCAGACGGGGAGGTCCTGCGGCGCGGAGCAGGAGTGAGGGAGGGAGGGAGGAGGGAGGGAGGGAGGTCAGTCCGGGTACGGCGTGTCTGCTCGGGCGTCACGTAGACAGCGGGACCACCAGGCCAGCTGGCGGAGCAGCGCGGACGCAGCGGCGGGGGTGGTCGCGTCGGTGGGTTCGCCGGCCAGGGTGAAGTCGGCCTCGTGGAAACCCAGCGAGTCGCGGATGGTCACCGCATGAAGTTCGGCGAAGACCAGTCGCAGCTGCTCGGCGGCGCGCAGTCCGCCCGATCGGCCGCCGTACACGACGAAGGCGATCGGCTTGGCGTACCAGGGTCGGCGGACCGCATCGATCGCGACCTTCAGATCACCTGGGTACGCATGGTTGTACTCGGCCGTGACGATCACGACGGCGTCCGCGTCCTCGATCCGCCGCGGCAGTTCGGTGAGCGGTACGGCGCTGAGGTCGATCAGGTCGAGCTTGAACTCGTCGGTGCGCTCGACCTCGCGGGCGAACCACTGCGTGACCAGTGTCCCGAACCGCCCGGCGTCCACGTTGCGCGTGAGCAGCGCGAGCCGCAGCGGATGAACAGTCACGCTGAGGACGCTAATACCTCAACTCGACTTGAGGTCAAGCTCCGTTCAGTCCTTGGATGGGGGTGGCGCGGGCGGGTTGCTGGACGGCAGGTGCGATTTGGCGGCGCGCATGAGTCCCTCCGACTCGGACTCGGTGCGCACTCCCGACTCGGGCTGCTTGGCACCAGACGACTCAGCGGGCTCGGGCGTGGTCGACGACTCCGCTGTGAGGACTCCGACGGTCTGCCAAGCCTCCGTGACCGCGGCGAGTTGGCTGGAGTCGTCACCGAAGAGTTCGCTCGCGGCCGCCTGCGTGGCTTCAGCGAAGTCGGCGAAGGTCGCCGTCTCGGAGAGCGTGCCCGACGTGAGGGTCTCGTACCAGATCTTGCCGGCGTCGTCGTACGCATTGCCTCCGATCGCGGCCGCGGTCAGGTAGAACGCCCGATTCGGGATCCCCGAGTTGAGGTGTACGCCGCCGTTGTCGTCCTCGGTCTCGATGTAGTCCGACATGTGAGCCGGCTGCGGATCGCGGCCGAGTCGCGGGTCGTCGTACGCCGTGCCGGGTGCCTTCATCGAGCGCAGCGCCACACCCTGCACGCCCGGCCGGAACAGCCCGGCGCCGATCAGCCAATCGGCCTCCTCGGTGCTCTGGCCGAGGTTGTGCTGCTTCGCGAGCGAGCCGAACACGTCGGAGATGCTCTCGTTCAGCGCGCCCGACTGCCCCTCGTACGCGAGGTTCGCGGTGTACTGCGTGACGCCGTGGGTCAGCTCGTGCCCGGTGACGTCGACCGACCCGGTGAACCCGCCGAAGATCTCACCGTCACCGTCGCCGAAGACCATCTGCGCGCCGTCCCAGAACGCGTTCGCATAGCCGCGGTCGTAGTGCACCGACGACGTCAGCGCCAGTCCGTCGCCGTCGATCGAGTCACGGCCGAAGCACTCTCTGAACATCGTCCAGGTCGCGCCGGTCCCGTCGTACGCCTGGTTCACGGACTCGTCCTGGACCGGATCCTCGCCCTCGGCGCGCACCGGCGTACCCGGCAGGTCCGTCCGGTTCTCCGCGTCGTACACGGCGCGTTGCAGTCCACCCGACTCGGCCGCAGGCTCGGCAGCAGCGGCTCCAGTCGCCCGGCGTGTTCGCAGTACGGCGTCGTGCTGCAGCGACTGGCGAAAGCGGGCGCGGAGGCTGGGGTCGTCCATGGCTTGCTCGAGCTGCTCGAGCAGGTACGGCGGGACGATGTAGTGGAACACCATCCTCCGATCGTGCCCGACCGGCCGATCCGGGGACAGGGGACGGGCCGGAAAAACTGCGGCAGTACAAAAACGCCGGGAAGGAGGATAAACTCAACGATTTGTATGGCTGCTACCAGAGAATGCGTCAGAAATGACCTCTGGGAACCAACGCGCGTAGTTTATCACAAGGGGATGGAATTGCCGAATCCGGTGCAGGCCGAACAGGGTCACCTGACGACGTTCTACGCCGCGCTCGACACCGAGCGCGAGCGGGCCGAGGAGCGCAAGCAGGACGAGCAACTGGTCCAGACCCGCAACGCGCAGGCACTCCACCAGCGCGACGGCCGGATCCGCGACCTGAACGCGCGGCTGGCCCGGCTGAACGCGGCCGAGGAGGGGCTGTACTTCGGCCGGCTGGACGCGGCCGACGGTGAGATCCTGCACCTCGGCCGGATCGGGTTGCACGACGACGACTACGAGTCCCTGCTGGTCGACTGGCGTGCACCCGCGGCCCGCCCGTTCTACATCGCGACCGCGGTGGCGAACGAGGGCGTCGTCCGGCGCCGGCACATCCAGACCCGGCTGCGCAAGGTGATCGACGTCCAGGACGAGCAACTCGACCTGGGCCGGACCGCGGCCGACGCGTCCAAGCCCGGCACCGGCGTGATCGGCGAGGCCGTCCTGCTGAAGGCGCTGGACGCGCGGCGGACCGGCCAGATGGAGTCGATCGTGCAGACGATCCAGGCCGACCAGGACCGGATCATCCGCTCCGAGCTGCCCGGAATCCTGGTCGTCCAGGGCGGTCCCGGCACCGGCAAGACCGCGATCGCGCTGCACCGCGCGGCATTTCTCCTTTACACCCACCGGGAACAACTGGAAAAGCGCGGAATTCTGGTGGTCGGGCCGAATGCGGCGTTCCTGCGCTTCATCGGTCAGGTGCTGCCGTCGCTCGGCGAGGACGGCGTCCGCCTGGTCACCGTCGCCGAGCTGTACCCGGGCCTGACCGCGACCCGCCCGGAGACGGCCGAGAGCGCCGAGGTGAAGGGCCGTCCGGCGATGGCCGACGTGATCGCGAAGGCGGTCGACGACCGGGAGTGGATCCCGGAGCGCCCCGTCCACGTCACCGTCGACCGGACCGTGCTGCGTCTCGATCCGACGGTGTGCCTGGAGATCCGCGAGCGGGCTCGCGCACGGAACCTCACCCACAACCAGGCCCGTCCGTTCTTCCTGACCGAGATGGTCGACCACCTGACGAATCAGTACGCCGATCTGGTCGCCACCGACCCGTACGACGGAGAGAACCTGCTCGACGAGTACGAGCTGTCCGAGCTGCGCAAGGAGGTGCTGGCGGAGCCTGCAGTCCAGGCGCTGCTCGATCAGCTCTGGCCACTCCTCAGCCCGCAGAAGCTGCTCGAGGACCTGTACGGCGACGAGGACCGGCTGGCGTCGGCCGCGCCGCAACTGGGCGAGCTCGAGCGCGAGCATCTACTGCGCTACGGCGCCGACTGGAGTCCGTCCGACGTACCGCTGCTCGACGAGGCCGCCGAGTTGCTCGGCGATGACGGGAGCGAGGCGGCTCGCGAACGGGCAGCCCGGGCGCGGGCGATCTCTTACGCGCAAGGGGCGCTGGACGTTCTCAGCGGCTCGGGGTCGACCGACTTCGACGAGGACGACGACGCGGAGATCCTGACCGCGAAGGACATCCTCGACGCCGAGGCACTGGCCGAACGCTACGAAGCGGACGACGATCGCACCCTCGCGGACCGGGCCGCGGCGGACCGGCGCTGGACGTACGGGCACGTGATCGTGGACGAGGCACAGGAGCTCTCACCGATGGCGTGGCGCGCGATCGCGCGCCGCTGCCCGCTGCGTTCGATGACCGTGGTCGGCGACGTCGCCCAGACCGGGTCGATCGGCGGCGGAACGAGTTGGTCGGCCGCGCTCGGCGAGACGTTCGGCGATCGCTGGCGGCTGGCCGAGCTGACGCTCAACTACCGCACGCCAGCCGAGGTGATGGACCTGGCCAGTGACGTCCTGCACGAGGTCGACCCGTCGGCGAAGGCGCCGCAGTCGGTGCGCTCGACCGACGTGAAACCGTGGCACGCCGACATCTCGGCGTCGGACCAGGCCATGTACGTCCACAAGGTCGCGGCCGAGGAGTCGGTGTACGGGCAGGTCGGGATCATTACGTCGCGCAGCCGGCTCGAGCTCGTCCAGGAAGCGGTCGCCGACCTCGACGTCACCGTTCTGAGTGCGCGCGAAGCCAAGGGCCTCGAGTTCGACTCGGTCCTGGTCGTCGACCCCGACGGCATCGTCATCGAGTCTCCGCGTGGTCTGCGTGACCTGTACGTCGCTCTCACCCGGTGCACCCAACGACTCGGGGTCATCGGCGAGCTTCCCGACGTACTGCGGGATTCCGACGCGTGGGACGTACGGCGCTGAGCCCGGTCAGTTCTTCTTCGGGTGGCGGCCGAACAGCCGCGCCAGGTTGAGGTCGTAGCCCCAGCCGAGCACCTTCGGCGTGAACAGCCGTGGCTCGTCGGGATTCCACCATCGTGACCTCGTGCGGTCCAGCGTCGGGCGGCGCCAGTCGTACGGGATGCCCAGGAATCTGCCTGTCCTATCGCCCATACTCCGACGGTAGCTCGCCGTTCAGTGGTCGACGCAGCACTGCTGCTGATGCTGGAGCTCGAACGGGATGAGGACGTTGCCGGCGGCGGGCTGGAGCTGGAGGACCAGGCGGCCGTCGCGGCGGAGCGGGCGGAGGAAGTCGCAGGTGTCGACCATGGCGTCGTCGGCGACCGGCTGACCGCCGACAGCTTCCAGGTGGTCGATGTTGCAGCGGGTCCGGAGTTCCGCGGCCGGCAGGACGCCGTGGCCCAGTTCCGCGGGTGCAGGCGACGACCGGTTGGTCCATGGAGTCGAGCAGGTCGTACAGCAGGTGGTCGGCCGCGGCCGTGTCCCGGCTGTCCGCGTCGATGGCGATGATCACTTGGGCAGCACCCAGATGGGGTTCGTGGAGAACCACAGGTCGACCCACGGGTCCGCGTCGCCGACCACATCGAGGGCCGGACCGGCCGGATCATCACCCACCCCGATGACCACCAGATGTTCTCCCGGTGAACCCACCGCCCCACCTGCGACCCAATCGCAACACCCGCGACCCATGGACAGCACAAAGTCGCGAAGCTTCAATGGGTCGCGGGGGGAAGTCATGAACGGAGAACCGTATTCACGCACGCATCGTCACCACACCGGTCACCTCGGTCACGAGCACGGCAACGCAACGCTGGCGGCCATCGGCGGAGTGGCCGTCGGGGTCATCGTGGTCCTGCTCATCTGGCTGGTGGTGCTGATGACGAACAAGGACGACCCGGTGCGCGACGCGGCCAGTACGCCGCAGCAGCCGACAACCGCAGCACCCGCGCCGGTCACGACGCTGACCGTGCCTCCGTCGGCCAAAGGCACGACGACCTCATCCGTACCTGCGCCACCGAAGGTGGTCGGCGATGTACGTTCGCTGCCTGCGGGGTTGTTCTGCCGTGATCTGAAGGCCAAGGGCTTCAGCTACGTGGCGGCGATCGACTACTGGCGGCTGCATGGCCAACCGAACCAGATGGATGCCGACCGCAACGGAATCCCGTGCGAGACGGTGTATCCGCGCAGTGACGTCGGCGCGTACTGGAACGGCCGGCAGATCAGCGGGGCCGCTCCGCTGGGATCCGGACTGCTGTGCCGTGACCTCGCGGCCCGCGGAGCGACGTACGCCCAGGCGGTCGCCTACTGGTGGTACTACGACAGGCCGCTGCGGATGGATGCGGACAAGAACGGGATTCCCTGCGAGACGGTGTACTCGGCCGCAACGGTCAACGCCTTCTGGTACTCGTGACGCGTCCCGTCTGGGTGGTATTCCTGGTAGCCGCGGTGGCTGTCACGGCCACCGGACTCTTCGCGCTGTCTGCGACCGGCGTGTTCGACGATGCCCGATCCGGCCAGGCCAGTCAGCCGCCGACGAACAGCCCCCGGACCACCACGCCTGCCCGGCCGACGACTACGCCGACTCCGACGCCAAGCGGTCGGGCCACGGTCACCGCACCAGTGCAGTCGCCAGCCGCGCGGGTTCGGTATGTGTTTCCGGTTGGGGGGTGTCGGGGGGATGCTTCGGAGAGTCATCATGACTATCCGGCGGCGGATATTTTTGCGGCGGTGGGGTGCCGGTTCGTGTCGCCGGTTGATGGGCGGGTGGACGAGGTGACGCGGGCGGACGGGTGGGATTCGACGACGAATGTCGGGCGGGATCGGGGTGGGTTGTCGGTTTCCGTTGTGGGGGTCGATGGGGTTCGGTACTACGGGTCTCATTTGTCGGCGATCACGGGCGGGATCCGGCCGGGGTTGATGGTCCGGGCCGGGCAGACGCTGGGGCTGACCGGCAAGACCGGGAGTGCTCGTGGGACGCCACCGCATCTGCATTTCGGGATCAGCTGGCCGACGGCTTCGGGCAAGTGGTGGATCCGGCGTGGGGCTGTGCCACCACAGTCGTTCCTGGCCAGCTGGCACAGCGGTGGGCAGCTTTCACCCGTCGCGTCGGTTGCCAAGGTCCGGCGTGCGTA
Source organism: Kribbella sp. NPDC050281 (assembly GCF_040655855.1). Lineage (NCBI taxonomy): Bacteria > Bacillati > Actinomycetota > Actinomycetes > Propionibacteriales > Kribbellaceae > Kribbella > Kribbella sp. NPDC050281. The sequence continues at coordinate 66,734 of NZ_JBFAKS010000044.1, forward strand.
CGGCGTCGATCGTGGGTGCCGGTCGTACTGCTAGCGCGAAGGCGGCGCCCAGGAGCAGGCCGCCGAGCGGCATCAGGTCCAGGTTGACGGTGATGACGGCGAAGCCGGCCGCCAGCAGGATCGGGGACCAGACCGGCAGGCGGCGGTCGAGCACGAGGAGTACCGCCAGCGCGAGCAGTCCGATCAGGAACAACGCGGGGCCGACGGTGGACAGCGGTTCGTAGATGCCCAGGTTGCCCGGCCAGCGGTCGTACTCGTCGCTGATCCGCGACATACCGGCCCGGTCCTCGGCGCGGAAGCCGACCATGAGGTCCACCAGGATCACCCGGACGAACGCCGCCACTCCCACCAGCCCGACCACCACGGCCACGGCTCCAACTCCCCGTCGCCGGATCAGCTCACCGCGAGCGAGGACAAGCACGACGGCGAACAGCAGCATCCCGGCCAGGAACAGCAGATGTCCGACCGTCCACCACAGTCCCGGCCCGTGCGAGCCGTCCATCCCGTCGATCAACCGAACGATGCCGTAGGCAACCAGCAGTCCGGCAGCGATCATCCCAAGTCTCTTCATTCCTCCAGCGTCGTCACCACGACCACCCACCACATCGCCGACAAGAGGGAGCTTGCGGCAACTACTGGTTCGTGGGAGTGACCAGCCCGGTCTCGTACGCCGCGATGACGGCCTGGACCCGATCGCGGAGGTTGAGCTTGGTGAGGGTGTTGCTGACATGGGTCTTGACGGTGTGTTCGCTGACGGTCAGGGCAGTGGCGATCTCGGCGTTCGACAAGCCGCGGGCGAGGAGGACTAGTGTCTCGCGCTCGCGGCTCGTCAGTACGTCGAGCGCAGCGGCCGGCGTACTGCGGGGACGGCTCCGGGTCAGATCGGCAATCAGACGACGGGTGACACTCGGGGCGAGTAGAGACTCGCCGGCCACCACAACGCGTACGGCGTGCACCAGGTCGTCCCGCCGAACATCCTTCAGCAGGAACCCACTGGCCCCGGCGTACAAGGCGTCGTACACGTAGTCGTCGGAGTCGAAGGTGGTGAGCATGACCACCTTCGCCGGGGTGCTCGCGCAGATCGTGCGGGCCGCGGCGAGGCCGTCGACGCGCGGCATCCGGACGTCGAGGAGAGCTACGTCAGGCGTGAGAGCCCGGACAAGCTCGACCGCCTCGGCGCCGTCGGCCGCCTCACCGACGACCTCGATATCGGGTTGCGCGTCCAGGATCATCGCGAAACCGCTACGTACCAGCTCCTGATCGTCGGCCAGTACCACCCGGATCATGAAACCCCTTCCAGATAAGGCAATCTGGCCCGTACCTCGAACCCGCCACCACCCAACGGCCCGGCTTCCGCGAAGCCACCACAAGCAGCGGCGCGTTCGCGAATCCCGACCAGCCCATGCCCGCCGGCCGACACCTCGGCGCCGATCCCGTCGTCCGTGATCGACAACTCCAACCCCGCCTCCGACCAGTCCAGTCGTACGGCGACCCGCTGGGCGCGCGCATGCTTCACCGTGTTCGTCAGCGCCTCCTGGACGATCCGGTACACCGCGACCTCGGTGTCCGGCGCCATCGCGCGTCGTACGCCGGTCTCCTCCAACGACGCCGTACCCGTGACCAGTTCCGACAGAGAAGCCAGCGTCGGCTGCGGCGCCCGGTCCTCGCCCGCCTTGAGTACGCCGAGCAGCCGGCGGAGCTGCACCATCGCGTCCCGGCCGGCGTCGGCGATCGCGTCGAAGGCGCGCTCGGCCCGGTCCGGATCCGTGCGTACGACGACCGGCCCCGCCTCGGCCTGGACGACCATCAGCGTGACCGCGTGGGCCAGGATGTCATGCATGTCTCGGGCGACCCGGGCCCGTTCCTCGGCGGCGGCCCGGGCGGCCTCCGACACACGCTCCCGCTCGAGTTGAGCGGCGCGTTCGCGATGACTGCGTTCGAGCGAGCCGGCCAGGAAGGCGGCAACCGGCAGCAGGAAGGTGAACATGAACTCGTCCAGGTCGTTGTGCTTCAGCAACAGCGACGCCGGCGGGAACGTGACCAGGATGACGACGAGCAGCCCGATCCGCTGCCACCGTTTGTGGCCGAGGCTGGCGAGCGTATAGATCGCGACCAGGCCGCCGTACTGCAGGTTCTGACCCGGTCGATGGTGGAGCGAGACCAGCACCGCGGCTGCGCCGACCACGACCATCACCCCGAACGGCCAGCGGCGGCGCCAGAGCAGCGGGATCACGGTGGCCAGGTTGGCGACGACGCCGAGCGCGGTGATGGCTCCGGGTTCGCGGCCGATGAACGGTACCGAGGACGCGACGCCGACCGCGAGCACGACGGCGACGTCGATCATCCGATCTCGCGTGCGTGGACCGGGGATGCCCAGCCGCTCGAGTCCGCCCATCGTCTCAGTCTGTCTCACCCGGGTCCTGCCGACCTGGCTCCCACGACGGAGATCAGCCCGGTGCACTCCGTCGTACGAGTGAGAGCCGGTGCAGGATCGTCCGCGAGACGGTCTTGAAACCGAGGGAGTCGTAGAGGCGGGTGGCGCCGGTGGGGCTGTCGGCGTCGACGCCCAGGGCCGAGCGGTCGCAACCGTCGGTGCGGGCGATCCGGAGGCTGGTGCTGATCGCGGCGCGGGCGAGACCCTGGCCCCGGTACTCGCGACGGGTTCCGACCTGGCCGATCCAGAGCTCGCGGTAGCCGGTGCGTTCGGTGTCGATCGGGAACTCGTACCCGAACGCGTACGCCGCGACCCGGTCGGCGTCGAGGACGACGCTCGACCACTCCGCCCGGAAGTGACGGCTGCCGGTGAACCACCGGCGCCACGCCGCGTCGTCCTTCTCACTGACTCCCCAGTGATCCCGGAAGATCTCGTTGTGCGCCACCCGCAGCCGTTCGTCGTACGACGGCTCGAATCTGATGATCGTGAATCCGGCGGGCAGCGGCCGCACGCTGACGGGCTGATCGTCGTACCAGCGACGCATCACCTCGAAGTAGCGGACCGGCTGGAAGCCCTGGGACGCGAGCATCGCAAGGGCGCCGGTGGTGATCGCCTCGACTTCGACGTCGACCACGTCGGCGGCGCGCTCGCGGGCCCGGTTCGTCTGCCAGGCGAGGAGTGGACCGCCGAGGCCGGTCCGGCGCGATCGTGGATGGATACCGCCTTTCGCCTCCGCGACCGACTGCCCGTCACGCACCTGCGGCGGATCGACGAGGCCGTAGCCGGCCAGCCCGTCGGCATCCCACACAGCCACTGAATCCTTGGCCAGGTCGAGGTCCGCGATGGCATCGGAGAAGCCTTCCGCGGTGACGTACTGACCGCTCTGATCTGCCTCGGCGATCGCGTTCGCCACCTCGACCACGGCCGGCACATCCTCAGGCCGGATTGGTCCCGTCGTCACCCCAGCCGGCCAGTCCACGCCGCAACAGTAGAGCCTCAGGACTCCGGGCCGAACACCTGGCGGATCTCGGACTCGCCCTCCCAGCCCGGCCAGGTCTGGCGATGCAGATCCATGAAACGTTTGGTCCAGTGGACGACCTCGTCGCGGGTGGCCACGTCGTAGACCGCGTACGCGCCGAGCGGCAGTCCGTCGTCTCGCGGCCCTTCGCTGACGGTCAGCGTCCCGGCGGAGACGGCGACCCGGGTAGCGGTTGCCACCGGCAACAGACCGGCAGTGTCGACCAGCACTCCGCTCCGGACCGCCTCCGCGCCGAGGGCGGCGATCCCCTCCGCCAGCTCCGGCGGTGGAAACCCGTAGTCCTCGGCGGCACGCAGTACGGCGATGAACCGCATCAGCGGGCCCGGCCGTCGTGCAGCATCCCGATCGACTTCTCGATCCGCCGATCCCGGGTCGCATCGGTCTTCGCGGACGTCACCTGCAGCACGTGCCACTGCTGCTTGCTGTAGCTCAGCGTCTCCCAGAACTCCTTGGCCTTCCCGTCCGCCGCCAACGCGGCCGCAAGCTCCTCGGGTACCTCGAGCACCCGCTCGGCCGTGTCGAGTTCGACGTCGACGTCCATCACCCCACCGGGTACGACGCCTGCCTCGGTACGGCGTTCAGCGCTGAAACCCAGCAGATAGCGGCCACTCATCCGGGTGATCGAGGTGCGGAAGGTGTAGCCGTTGACGGTGACGCTGACCTTCGGGTGACCGCCGCCGCCGAGCGCCTCGACGACGTCGGCGGGTACCTCGAAGCCGGCGGTGTTCTTGCCCGTGGACAAGAGTTCGGCAGTGAACTTCATCGGACCTCCTCCGTCCGAGCGTGGAGCATCAGGAGGGTCAACCAGGTCCAGCCGAGGATCACCGCGACCGTGAAGCCGAGGTTGCCGGGTGCCGTGCCGGCGCCGGCGGACAGGCCGAGGAGGCTGAGGAAGTAGACGACACCGGTGACCAGGGAGAAGCGAGACCAGCCGCGCTCGTTCTGGCGGGCGAACCGGCGGCTGAGCACGCAGCAGGCGACGATCAGGCCGATGAAGCCGATAGAGCCCGCGATGACATGACCGAGGCCGTGCCAGCTGACGCTGTCCGGGACTCCGGCGGGCGTGCCGATCGGGAAGCCGTCGACCGGGTCGGCCCGCATCAGGCCCGCGGCGGCGACACCGGCGCCGTACACGACGAGGCCGCCGACGGCCCAGCGCGAGCGCAGTCCGGCCTGGCGAAGCGCAAGGGCGCCGACGACCGTGAGCAGCCCGGTCACGACCATCATCGTCGAATGGATCCAGCCGCCGGTGCCGTTCGCGAGCAGACTCAACGCGTGCCGCCGGATGTCGAAACCATCGCGGACGATCGCCTCGATGGTTCCGATGCCGACGTACAGCGGGCCGGCGAGCGCGCCGGCGAGCAGGAGTGGTGGTGCGGATTGCTTCGTCATGGTCGTCATGGCGGCAAGCCTGGAGCGGACCACTTCAGAAAACCTTTGGAAGATCTAGTCTGAGGCGCATGCGTTTCGGCGTGCTGGGCCCGGTCACCGCGTGGACCGACGACGGCCAGGCGGTGCGGATCCCTGATCGCAAGGTGCGGGGGCTGCTGGCCGACCTGCTGCTGCACGCCGGCCGCCCGGTCGCCGTGACGACGCTCATCGACGATCTGTGGGGTGACGAACTACCCGGCAACCCGACCGCGACGCTGCAGACCCGGGTGTCCCAGTTGCGTCGCGCGCTGGAGGATGCCGAGCCGGGTGCTCGAGACCTCGTGCAGACCGGACCAGCCGGCTACCTGATCGCGGTGGCACCGGAGGCGGTCGACTCGGGCCGGTTCCGTGCCCTGGCCACTCGCGCCCGGCAGACCGGCAGCGCCCGGATGCGCGCCGCGACCCTCGCCGACGCGCTCACGCTGTGGCGCGGTCCGGCGTACGCCGATGTGGCGCAGGAAGCGTTCGCCCGGGCGACGATCGATCGGCTCGACGAGGAGCGGCTCGCGGTCCAGGAGGCGTACGCCGAAGCGCGGTTCCTGCTGGGTGAGCACGAGGAACTGGTCGCCGAGCTGGCGGAGCTGGTCGCGCGTCATCCGTTGCGGCAGCGGCTGCGCGCCGTCCAGATGAAGGCGCTGCATCGGTCTGGGCGGCAGGCCGAGGCGCTGGAGAGTTACGGCGACCTTCGAGATCGGTTGCGAGACGAGCTCGGGCTCGATCCGAGCGCAGAGCTGGTAGCGCTGCACCAGGAGATCCTGACCGAGGAGCCAGCTGCGACGGCCGCGGCGAAGAGCAACCTTCCGGCCGGGCTCACGGAACTGATCGGCCGGGATGCGGCGGTCGACGACGTGGTGGGGCAGCTCGAGTCCGCGCGGCTCGTGACGCTGACCGGCGCGGGTGGGGTCGGCAAGACGAGCCTCGCGCTCGCGGCCGCTCGTCGCGTCGACTCACCCGATGGCGTCTGGCTGGTGGAGTTGGCCGCGCTCGAGCCGGGCGCCTCCGCGCGCGAGTTGTCGACGCTGGTCGAGGCGACCGTGCAGCCGGGTGCCGACGTACTTGTTGTCCTCGACAATTGTGAGCACGTGATCGAGGCGGCCGCGGAGGTTGCGACCGGACTCCTGCGCTCGCCTGGTCTGCGGATTCTCGCGACCAGCCGCGAACCCCTGTCGATTGCCGGCGAACACCGGCGGCCGGTCCCTCCGTTGGACCTGCCGACAGCCGGCGCCGACGCGGCCGAGAGTGCGGCGGTCCAACTCTTCGTCGCCCGCGCCGAGGCCGCCGATCCGCGCTTCCGGCTGACCGCTGACAACACCGATGCGGTCATTGCGTTGTGCCAGCGGTTGGATGGTTTGCCCCTGGCGCTGGAGCTGGCCGCGATCCGGGTGGGCGCGATGGACGTGCACGACCTCGTCGACCGCTTCGACAACCGGTACCGCCAGCGCGGTCTGCCCGATCGGCAGCAGACCCTGTCGGCCATGGTCGAGTGGAGCTGGGACCTGCTCGGCGAACCTGAACGCGCCGTGCTGCGCCGGCTCGCACCACACCCCGGCGGATGCACGCTGGCCGCGGCCGAGGCGGTGTGCGCGGGTGACGGGGTACCGGTGGCTGAGGTTGCGGAGCTTCTGACCAGGCTCGTCGACCGGTCGCTCGTCGTCCGTGTGGATGGAACGTCGGGGTCGCGCTATCGGTTGCTGGAGACGGTCCGCGCGTTCTGCCTGCAGCGGTTGGGCGATGCCGGCGAGCTCGACGCGACGCGGCGCCGGTACGAGCGGTACTTCGAGGGATTGGCGCAGCACACCGAACCGCGGCTGTACGGACACAGCGACCTGTTTGCCTACCTGGGCGGGCTGTACGGCGAGACCGTCCCGCAGCGATCTGCGTCCACCGCGGCGTTGCGGCCGCGAATCGAGACCGTGGTGTCGCGCGACGGGACACCGATCGTGGTCGAGGTATACGGCGACAGCGGTCCGGCGATCGTGCTTGTCGGTGGAGCGCTGAACGACCGGCGGACCTTCATTCCCTTGGCGAAACGGTTGGCCGACGGGTTCACGGTCGCGACGTACGACCGTCGTGGACGCGGGGACAGTGGCGACGTGCAGCCGTGGGCGGTCGAGCGTGAGCTGGAGGACCTGGCCGCGGTCGTCGACGTCGTGGGAGGTTCGGCGTACGCGCTGGGTGTCTCGACGGGTGCCGTGTTCGCCGCGGAAGCCTCCGCGCAGGGGGTTCCGATCCGCGGGCTGCTGCTGATCGAACCCCCGTTCATCCTCGACGACACCCGCTCTGTGCCGGTCGATCTCGCGAACCGGCTGCAAGAGCTGGTCGCGCAGGACCGGTACGGCGACGCGACCGAACTGTTCCTGGTGACGGCCGTGGAGATGCCGGCAGAGGTGGTCGCACCGCTGCGGAACGCCCCGCTGTGGAAGGACCTGGAGGCACTGGCCCCGACGCTTGTGTACGACGTACTGCTGATGGACGACTTCACGATCCCGGCTCACTGGGCGACCGCGATCACCGTGCCGGCGCTGGTGATCGACGGCGGGCAGAGCCGAGATTGGCGGCGCAACACCGCGCGGATCGTGGCGGACCTGCTGCCGCACGGCCGGCGGCTGACGATGGACGGTCAGCCGCACGATGTCGACCCGGAGGTGTTCGGCCCGATCGTGGCGGAGTTCATCACCGGAAGCTGAGCATGTCGAGACGGCCGGAGTGACTCCGACGTACCGGACGTGTGAGCTGATCGGCAGCTCGACGGACTCAGGAGACACTGTGGCTCAGCCCGTTCTGAACAGCATGTTGCTCGGCAGTGCCGACCCCGACCGGTTGAAGGCCTGGTACCGCGACGGCTTCCACGCGGAGGTCGACGGCTACGGCAACCTGAACCTCGGCGGGTTCGGCCTGGTCGTCGAGCACCGCGACGACGTCGCCGTGAAGACCGCCGAGCCTGGCCGGTGCATCGTGAACTTCGCCGTCGACGACATCGAGGCGACGGCCGCGCACCTGCGCACGCTCGAGGTGGAGTGGCTGGTCCAGCCGGAGGACCGCGGCGTCGGCTGGTTCGCGACGCTGATCGATCCGGACGGCAACTACGTCCAGCTGATCCAGATGCGGCCGCAGTACTACGCCAACCTCTGACCAACGAAACGTCCGCACCGGACCTTGGGGATCCCGGTGCGGACCTGGTTCTCGGTTTCAGGTGGTGCTGTCAGGCGCATGTATGCAGGGGAGAAACGGCGGCAAGCGAGGGGCAGACTGCCCACACTCGCTTGCCGCCCGAACCCGATGCCTTCAGATTGATCGAGGTGAGGTTCTCGACCGGCCGCGTTCCGGGTGGGTTGTCTGGTGAGAAACGGAACGCGAGAAGGTACCGGGGGCTTTCTCAGCGGGGTGCTACGTCCCACATGCGCTCGCCGGGCAGGGGGTCGGGGAGCCGGTCCACGGCGGGCATCGGGTCGTTGGTGACCCGAAGTCCGGCGAAGCGACGGCTCATGGCGTGTGCGTACCGTTCGGCCAACGCCGGCTCGGCGTTGTAGTCGGCGATCACGTGCTCACCGAACCAGACTCGGACGCGTCGGCGCTCAGACGTCTGGGTGGCGGTGGCGGTTGTCACTGGTCCTCCTGGCTGTCTTCGAGATGTGCGGCCTGGGAACGCGGAGCGAGCGCGGTGCCGGTGCGCCGTGTGTTCACCGTCACGTCAGATCCAACGGAGGACGCGGACGCTAAGTCACGCCTCGATGGCGATTTGTCCGGCTGCGGGCAAACTTTTTCGAGACCGGGCAGGACCCAATTCTTCGAGCAGGTTTTCGACTGTCGTGATCGTCAGTCGAACGGCCCGCGCACGGAGACGCCGCCGTCCAGCACGACCTGCTGGCCGGTCATGTACGCCGAAGCGTCCGAGGCCAGGTAGACGACGGCAGCAGCCACCTCTTCCGACCTGCCGAACCGGCCCACCGGGATCTCCTCGACGACGTCGGCGTCCACGTTCTCGTTGGCCACGGCGGTCGCGATCGCACCGGCCGCCGCGACGTTCATCCGGATGCCGTCGCCGGCGTACTCGGCTGCGACCGTCCGGGCCAGGCTGAGCAGTCCCGCCTTCATCACGCCGTACGCCGCTTGGTGTGGTGCCGCCATGAAGCCGGTCACCGAGCCGACGCTGACGATCGCGCCGCCGCTGCCCTGGTCGAGGAACACCCGTAGCGCTGCCCGGACCGCGCGCGCCACGTAGCGGAGGTTGACCTCGTAGATGGTGTCCCAGTCCTCGTCGGCCATCTCGTGCAGCTTGACCGCCGGCACGAACGCGACCTGCCCGCCGACCACCGTGACCAGCACGTCGAGCCCACCGAGATTTTCGACCGCTGCGGCAACCATCGCCTCGACGTCCTGCAGTGAACGGACATCCCCGGTCACGGCGTACGCCGTCGCGCCGTGCTGGCGCAGCGCCTCGGCCGCCTCTTCGGCTCGGCCGAGGTCGATGTCCGCGACGGTCACCGCGGCTCCCTCGGCCCCGAAAGCCGCACTGACGGCGCGTCCGATCCCGCCGCCGCCTCCACCGATCACCAGTGCTCGTTTGCCGTTCAGCCGCATGCCCGCGAGGGTAGATGATCGAGGCGTTCAGATTCACAGGGTTTCCTCAGGAACGACACGCCGGGCTGTCGGAACGACTCCGTACGCTGGAGACGTGACCATCGAAGACGCTGGAACGAAGGCACTGGCGGTCCCTGAACGAGTGGCCGACGGAGTCGTGCAACCATCCGATCGGGTCCAACCCAACGGCCTCGAGGCTGTCCAGACCGAGCACTTGATCGGCAATGTCGGCGACGCACTCCGTCTGCTCGACGCGGTGGAGCGAGTCCGCGGCCACGCGCATCCACTCATCCTCGGCCTGCAGGACGCGGTCGGGATGAAGATGCCGGCCGCGCTGATGCTGAACGCGATCGCGAACGGCCGCCGCACCGCCGACGACGTGGCGGAGCAGGTCGGGACGACGCCGGGCGAGGCGGAGCTGGCGATCGCCGAGCTCGAGGCCCTCGGCATGGTCCGGACCAACCCGGGGCTCGCGGTGACGTCGCTGGGTCAGGCGCGGCTGTCACAGCTGGACGGCCTGACGGTCCGCGTTCTCGACGTGATCACAGGGATTCTTGGGCCGACCGACGCGGCCCACCTGGTCCGTCTCCTGCACACCGTTGCCGACGGCCTCGAATCCGCCGCGGTCACGGCCACCGTCACGCAGGCGATCCCACAGGTGGCTCTGCACAACTGAGTTCGCCGCGGTGTCGAAGAGCCCTCGACAGCCTCGACGTACCTGATATCAGGGAGTCAACCAGGAGGTTCGAGATGTTCAAGGACACCAAGGCGTTCAGCGGGTTCTCCGTGGACGACATCGCGACCGCGAAGGAGTTCTACGGGAGCACGCTGGGTCTGACCGTCGGCGAGGAGAACGGGATGCTGCAGCTGCAGATCTCAGGCGGCATCCCGATCCTCGTCTACCCGAAGCAGGATCACGTGCCGGCCGAGTACACCGTCCTCAACTTCCCCGTCGCGGACATCACGTCGACCGCGCGTGAGCTGACGGATCGCGGCGTGACGTTCGAGCGGTACAACGACGACCAGGACGAGCTCGGTGTCTACCGTGGCGTCGGCCCACTCATCGCCTGGTTCAAGGACCCGGCCGGCAACGTCTTGTCGATCATTCAGGAATGAGGGATCGGGTCGTCGTACTGGCCTAGGCGGCCCTTGTAGCGCACGCCGTTGAGGTACGGCCAGGCGTACGCCGTGCAGCCGTGGAGACCGAGGGTTTGCTGCTGCATAACCGGTGCCGGCTGGCCCGGGCGCGGGCAGAGTTCGTGGCCGCGGCCGAGCCGGTGCCCGGTCTCGTGATTGATCATGTACTGCCGGTACGTCGTCAGCGGTGCACCGAAGTTCGGTACGCCGTGCACCCAGCGGGCGACGTTGAGGACAACGCGGTCCCCGATCCGGCAACTGGTGTAGCGATCCGGCGCGGCACCGCAGATCGTGTCGCGCGTCTCCGGCGTGACCAGCATCAGCTTGAAGTCCGGCGTCTCGCCCGGCCCGACCTGCCGGAACCGCCATTGCCCCTGCGACGCCCAGCCTTGCGGAGCGCCGTACGTCGCCCGCACGAACTGCGCCAGCTCAGTGCGATCGATCCCCTTGATGCCACCCTCGATCGCGATCTGGAACGTCAGCAAGGTCCCGGCCCGCCCGATCACCGCCGGATTCTCAGGCAGAACGGCGTACGACTGTGTCCCGCGCATCGGGTACGTGATCACCGGCTTCGGCGTGGCCGGCACCGGCGTCTCACCAGGTGCAGCTGTTCTGGACAGCTGCGGTACGACGCCTTGCGCGGACGCCTGCGCGCTCTCGGCACCCGGCTTCGACGGGTAGCCGTGGCGGGCGAACGGGCTGGCCGGCAGCTCGTACAGGGCCCCGATCGCGACCACCACAGCGGCGGCGAGCCCGATCGTCCTGACAACACTCCAGCGGCGCATCCGGCGAGCTCCTCACGACACCCCGGCGGGCGTCTTCTCACTCTCCTCTTGCCACTGTGCCCCGAAACCCTTCTCAATCCACAGCTGGGACGAAGAAGCACCTGCGGGTCAGCGAGTCAGGTGCAGACGCAGAGCCGGGTAGCGGGCCTCGCTGAAGCCGAGCTCCCGGTAGAGCTCGATGCCCAGATCGGTCGCGTGCAGCTCGACCACGCCCACAGGGGTCTCGTCGCGGAACCAGTCCATCAGCGCGCCGACGCACGCCCGCGCGAGGCCGCGGCGCCGGAAGTCCGGCTCAGTGCTGACGTTGTACAGGTGACCGCGGTACGTGCTGAGGTCCTTCGGGCCCGGCGGGTGGACGAGTACGTCGCCCGCCGCGCCCGCGACCACGCCGGCTGCCGGGTCATCCACGACGTACGCCGCGAACATGTCCGGGGCCGCGAGCCGCTCGGCGAACCAGGCCAGCGCGATCGGCCGCCAGGGAGCGTCCGGTCCGCCGATGTCTGTGCCCATCGCGGCGAGCATCAATCCACGGAGCCGGACCAATGCCTCTGCGTCGTCCGGCTTCGCCCGTCGTACCTGAATGTCGGTCACCTGGAAGATCATGCCAACTTTTTGCCGCCCGGGTGAATCGAAGGAAGTGGACGCGCACCGGGGACGCGTCCACCTGTCCTGCCGTCGACCGCCGAGTGGAGCCCATGTCCTCGAGCAGCAGAGCCCGCCGTGCCGCTGGCTCCACACGAGCCCGGAGGGCAAGGCCCCGCCGGCACACCTCGGTCGCCGCTGCCTGTCTCGCGGTCCTCGGCGCGCTCCTGCCAGGGACGGCGTACCTGGTCGCCCGCCGGTTCCGCCTCGGTACCGCCGTGACGATGCTCAGCCTCGCCGGGTACGCCGCAGCGGCGTACGTCGGACTGAAGCGCCGGGACGACGTGATCGCGTGGGCCCTCGACCCGACCCTGCTGCTGTGGATGGTGGCCGGCCTGGCCGCGGTCGCGCTCCTGTGGGTCGTCGTCCTGGTCACGTCGTACAAGATGTTGCGCCCGCTGGCCGCTGGGCCCGGTGCGCGGATGTTCGGGTCGCTGGTGATCGGGCTGGTCTGCTTCGGGATGGCAGCCAGTACGGCGATGGGCGCGGAGACCCTGATGGCGCAGCGCAGCCTGGTCCAGAAGGTGTTCGGCGGGGAGGAGTCGAAGAGCCAGACCCGGCCGACGATCACCGCGAAGAAGAACGTCTGGGACCAGTTGCCGCGGCTGAACGTGCTGCTGCTCGGCGCGGACGACGGCGCGGACCGGGACGGCGCGCGGACCGACACCGTCATCGTGGCCAGCATCGACACCAAAACCGGTGACACCGCGCTGATCTCGCTGACGCGGAACTTCATGCGGATGCCGTTCCCCGCCGACTCACCGCTGTACGAGAAGTATCCGACCGGATTCTGGGATCCGAGGAAGGGCGACACCGAGCAGTCGGACTACTACCTGGACGCGATGTACCGGATGATCCCGCAGAAGTACCCCGGCATCCTCGGTCCGTCGGACAACGAGGGCGCCGACGTGCTCAAGCTGTCGGTGGGCGAGGCGGTCGGGCTGAAGCTGCACTACTACGTGCAGATCAACGTCATCGGGTTCTCGCAACTCGTTCAGGCGCTCGGTGGGATCAAGGTCAACATCAACTACCCGGTCCCGGTCGGGGGCGACGACGACAAGCACATCCCGCCGAGCCGCTACCTGCAGCCCGGACCGGACCGGGAACTGAACGGCTTCGACGCGATGTGGTTCGCCCGCGGCCGCTACCGCGTGCCGGGCGCGGACCTGGCCCGGCAGGCCCGGCAGCGTTGCACGATCAAGGCGATCGTCGAGCGGGCGACCCCGCAGAACGTGCTCGCCAACTACCAGTCGATCGCGAAGGCCGGCGAGCAACTGATCCGGACCGACATCCCGCAGAACCTGCTGCCGGAGTTCGTCACCCTCGGCCAGCGGGTGAAGTCGGCGAAGATCACCAACATCGACCTGGACAAGAAGAAGAACTTCCCGAACGGGCGCAACCCGAACTACGCGGGAATGCGCGAGATCATCGAACGCGCCCTGAACCCGGCGGCGGCCCCCAAGCCGCACCCGACGACGACGGCCCCTACTCGCAAGCCGACGACCACCAAGACCACTCCTGGGGACCTGGCGGACGACTGCGCCTACCATCCGACCAGCTGAGGCCGGGGTCAGGCGTAGCGGACGCCGAGACCGCCGTCGACGGCCCAGTTGGCGCCGGTGACGAAGGCGGCGGCTTCGGAGGCGAGGAAGCAGACCACCTCGGCGACGTTCTCCGGCGTACCGATCCGGCCGAGCGGGTGGACGCCGAGCGCCTTCTCGCGTTCGCCCGGGATCGTGTCGAAGAACTCCTCGAGCAGGTCGGTGCCGATGTAGCCCGGGCTGACCGCGTTCACCCGGACGTTGTGCTCGGCAACATCCAGCGCGAGTGACCGGGTCATCCCGACCAGGCCGGACTTGGCCGCGGCGTACGGGAACATCCCCGCGGTGGTCAGCTGCGAGTGGATCGACGCGATGTTCACGACCGACCCGTGCCGGTTCGCGATCATTGCCGGGAGCACCTGTCGCGCCATCAGCCAGGCGCCCTTCAGATCCACGTCGAACACGCTGTCCCACTCGGCCACCGTCATCTTGGTCGCGTCGGCGTACGCGTTCTTGCCGGCGTTGTTGACCAGCACGGTGACCGGCTGCCCGAGGTCGTTCGTCAGTTTGTCCACCGCGTGCCGTACGGAAGCCTCGTCGGTGATGTCCCCCACCGCGGCCGCGGCCTTCGCGCCGGACTCCTGCAACTCCGCGGTCGTTGCGGTCAACTGATCCGCCAGTACGTCGACCAGCCCCACGGCCGCGCCTTCGGCAGCCGCCTTCACCGCCACCGCTCGCCCGATCCCCCGAGCAGCCCCCGTCACCAGCACAACTTCGTTCGCCAACCGTCCAGTCAACACAGTCTCCTCACGCTCGCCCGTCCCCCGACCCTAATCCGCCCCGGGCTGTCGCGGCGGCTACCTGCGCGTAGTGGACAGCCATGGCCTGGTTCATGGGTTGTCGTAGGAGGACCAGTTGGTGGTAGAGGGGGGCGGTTGCGGTCATGACGACCTGGTGGGGCTCGGTTGACGAGGGAACCTCGCCTCGGGCCATGGCCCGGCGTACGACGGTCTCCGTCCGGGTGTAGCGGTCGGCCCAGAAGTGAGTGAGTGCGTCGGCGGCCTCCGGCGTACGGAAGGAGGCGGCGATCACCGCTTGAGTGACGGACGGACGGGCGGTGAGCGCGGCGAACACCTCGCGGTTGATCGCGATCAGATCGCCCTCGAGCGAGCCCGTGTCGGCAGGCGCCCAGGCATCATCCGCGCCGGCCTGGAGCAGATCGACGAGCAGGCCCGCAACGGTCTTCCACCGGCGATAGACAGTCGTCCGGTGTACGCCGGACCGCGCCGCGACCGCATCGATCGTCAACCCGTCGTACCCGTGCTCGGCCAACTCGACCTCGACCGCAACGAGCACGTCCGCCCGCACCCGCGCCGTCCGTCCGCCCGGCCTGCTTGCGCGTTCCGCGTCCGTCATGACACGATCTTAATGCAACATCAGTCGCATTAGTGAAGGAGATTTGCCTTGTCACTCGCTGAGTTCACCGTCGCCGGCCCGAACGAGGGCCCGTACGGCGTCGCTGTCGTCGACGGCGCGGTGTGGACGACGCTGGTCCACGCCGGCGTGGTCGCGCGCCTTTCGCGGTCTGCGGACCGAGCTCCGGGTGATCGGTTCGATCTCGATGCACCTGGTTCGCGGCCGAGTGTGATCGTGCCAGGACCCGACGGCGCCGTCTGGTTCACCCGCAACGGAGACGACCACCTCGGCCGGATCGATGCTGAGGGCAATATTTCGGCGTTCGCGGCGGCCGGGGCGCCGTACGGCCTGTGTGTGGGACCGGACGGCGCTTTGTGGTGCACGTTGATGACTACGGATCAGTTGGCCCGCATCACAGTCGACGGCGAGGTCACGACGTACCCGATCGGAACCAGTGGCGGGTTCCCGGCGATGATCACGGCCACCGACGAGCTGTGGTTCACACTCAACCAAGGCAACGCGATCGGCCGCATGACCACGAGCGGCGAGGTCACGACCTATCCCCTGCCGACTGCGACCGCCGGACCCGTCGGGATCAGCGCCGGACCCGACGCGGTGTGGTTCGTGGAGATCGTCGCCGACCAGGCCGGGCGGATCGCGGCCGACGGGACGATCGAGGAGTTCCCACTCCCCGAAGGATCCAAGCCCCACGCGGTCGTGGCGACCGACGACGGCGGCTGCTGGATCACCTTGTGGGGTACGCATGCGCTGGCCCAACTCGATGCTGACGGCAACCTCATTACCCAGGTCCCGCTAGGCGACGGCTCCGAGCCGCACGGTTTGGCGGTCGACGCCGACGGCTCGGTCTGGGTAGCCCTCGAGACGGGCGCCCTCGCCCATTTTCAGAGCACGCCGGTGTAGGTCAGGGCGAACGTGCCGCACGGGAGGAGGAAGAGCGACGCGAGCACGATGATCCCCTTGAACGACTGCCGCGGACCGATCAGCTTCGGGTACGCCGCAACCAGGACCGGCACCATCACCAACTCCAGCGGGAGCATGCTGCGCGGGATGATCGTTCCGGTCGCGGCCAGCACGACCGAGAGCGTTGCGGCGGCGATCCAGGCGCCGTACCCGATCAGGTACGTCGTCCGCGCGCCGAAGCGCACCGCGATCGTGTGATAGCCGGCGGCTCGGTCCGCGTCCAGATCGGCGAGAGTTGTTGGTAGGTAAAGTCCCACTGCGGCGAGTGTTCCCTGCAGGCCCATCAGCCAGGGGAAGTCGCCGAGGTCGGGGTTGATCGCGGCCCAGCCGGCGAGCGGCCCGAACGCGCCGAGGGCGAGGGCGTTGACCGCGACGTCGAAGCCGGCGCGAGTCTTCAGCCGGATCGGCGGGACGCTGTAGGCGTACCCGAGGAGCACTGCCAGCAGGACACCGAGCGCGAACACGATGCCGACATGCAGGCTGACCCCGACGGCCGCGACCGCGGCGGCGAACGCGAGACGCTTGGCCGCCCGCAGCGTGATCCGTCCGTCGAGGAGCGGGGACTTCGCCTTGCGCGGGTTGAGGCGATCGCTGGGCAGGTCGTACGCGTCGTTCACAGCCAGCACCGCCAGCCACACCAGCGGCCCCATCACCACCGCACCGACAATCAGCCGAGGCCACTCCTCGAGCGGCGGCACCAGGCGGTGCGTCGCGAGCAGGATGCCCACGTAGTACGGAACCACCGACACTGCCCAGAAGGCCGGCCGTCCCACCGCAATGACATCCCGAACCCTGGGCCCGACCGTCCGAACCGCCACCGACGTGGTCACACCTTCACTGTCCACCCACCTCGGCCCACCACGCCTCCACCCGAGGAGTGAACCGCCTCACGCCTCCGGGTGACTGTGGCGCATCCCACCTGCCTCTCCCGAAATCTGACAGTGCTGTTATATTTGATGCAACAGCACTGTTATATCTGGTCGGAGGAGCGTGTATGTACGCCGAGACAGAGCCGTACGACCAGGGGATGCTCGACGTCGGCGACGGGCACCGCGTCTACTGGGAGGTCTGCGGCAACCCGGACGGGAAGCCCGCAGTGGTGATCCACGGCGGCCCGGGGTCCGGTGCCGGCGCCTGGTGGCGGCGGTACTTCGACCCGGCGAAGTACAAGGTTGTCCTGATGGACCAGCGGAACTGCGGCCGCAGTACGCCGGACGCCGCCGAACCTGACGTGGACCTCAGCACCAACACGACCGCCCACCTGATCGCAGACCTCGAGCAGCTCCGCCAACAGCTCGGCATCGAGAAGTGGCTGCTGCTCGGCGCTTCCTGGGGCGCGACGCTCGGTCTCGCGTACGCCGAACAGCACCCCGAGTCGGTGTCCGAGATCGTGCTGTTCAGCGTCACGAACACGACCCGGCGTGAGGTCGACTGGATCACCCGGGACATGGGCCGCGTCTTCCCCGAGGAATGGGAGAGGTTCCGCGACGTCGTA
Organism: Kribbella sp. NPDC050281; assembly: GCF_040655855.1. Lineage (NCBI taxonomy): Bacteria > Bacillati > Actinomycetota > Actinomycetes > Propionibacteriales > Kribbellaceae > Kribbella > Kribbella sp. NPDC050281. Next base: position 84,216 of record NZ_JBFAKS010000044.1, read on the forward strand.
CCCGTGGACCAGCGGGACGGGAACCTGGCCCTCGCCTACAGCCGACTGCTGCACGACCCGGATCCCGCGGTTCGGGAGAGGGCCGCCCGGGCTTGGTGCGACTGGGAGGACACCCATATCGCGACGCACCCGAACTACAAGCCGGACCCAAGGTACGACGACCCCGTCATCCGGATGCGGTTGGCCCGGCTCGTCACCCACTACTGGGGGCACGCTGCCTGGCTGGACGAGGACGTGCTGGTTCGCGAGGCCGGGAAGCTGGCCGGCATTCCCGGGGTCCTGATCCACGGTCGGCTCGACATCAGCAGCCCGCCGGACGTCGCCTGGCGGATGGCGCAGGCCTGGCCGGACGCGGAGCTTCATCTGCTCGAACAGGCCGGCCACGGCGCCGGCGGAGTGGGCATGCGGGAGCTGATCCTGGCGGCGCTGGACCGGTTCGCCGATCAGCGCGAGCACGTGCACGACAGGGCAAAGATTTGATCACTGATCTTTACAACGATTACTCGCGCCGGAACCCTTGGGTGGCATGACTCTGACCCGCCCGGAGCTCGTGACCGACTACACCCTCAGCCGGTCCGACATCGCGCACTTCGCCGAGCACGGCTTCGTCAAGCTGAAGAATGTGCTCAGCCCCGAGACCATCGCGGCGTACGAGCCGGAGATCACCGGCAAGGTGATCGAACTGAACACCCAGGACCTCCCGCTGGACGAGCGCGACACCTACGGGAAGGCGTTCCTGCAGGTGATGAACCTGTGGCAGGACAGCGAACAGGTGCTGGACTTCGTCTCGTCACCGCGGCTGGCCCGGATCGCGGCACAGCTGCTGGGCGTGCAGTCGGTCCGGCTGTACCACGACCAGGCGCTCTACAAGGAGTCCGGCGGTGGCGTCACGCCGTGGCATGCGGATCAGTACTACTGGCCGTTCGCGACCGACCGGTGCGTGACGGTGTGGGTGCCACTGCAGGAGACACCGATGGAGATGGGCCCGCTGTCGTTCGCCGCGGGCAGCCACGTCTTCGAGCACGGCCGGGACCTGCCGATCAGCGACGAGTCCGAACAAGTCCTGCAGGAAGCGCTGGCCGAGCAGAACTTCGCTGAGGTCTCCGAGCCGTACGAGCTCGGCGAGGTCAGCTACCACCTCGGCTGGACCTTCCACCACGCGCCGCCGAACACCACCGACGTACCGCGGCGCGTGATGACGATCATCTACGTCGACGCCGCCATGGAGATCGCCCCGCCGGTCAACAGCTTCCAGGAGGCCGACCTCGCCACCTGGATGCCCGGCAACGAGCCCGGCGAGCCGATCTCCTCGCCCCTGAACCCGGTTCTGTACTGACAGGTCACCCGGGAGCCGGCCACACAAAGCGCGTGCGCTCTGTACCTATTGGTATGTACGATCCCGCCATGGACATCGATCGCCTACCGTTCCCCCGCACTGTCGCCTCCGACGCCTGGATCACCGGCCCGGCCTGGATCGAGAGCGTCGTACGACCCGGCCCGGCGCCGTCGACGCAGATCGACAGCGTCACGTTCGCCCCAGGCGCGCGCACCCGTTGGCATCGCCACGACGGCGAGCAGGTGCTGGTCGTGACCGCAGGCATCGGCCTTGTCCAGCGCGAAGGCGGCCCGGTGGAGGCGATCCGGACCGGCGATCGCGTCCGGATCAAGCCCGGCGAGTGGCATTGGCACGGCGCCAGGACGACGTCCTCGATGACCCATCTGGCGATCGAGCACCTCCCGCACGAGGGCGAGTGCGCCGAGTTCGGCGAGATAGTCGGGACGCTGCCCGGCGAGCCGGAGCCGGCAGCCGTGAGCCGAGTCGTCGTTCTCGACCAGGAGTTGCCGGACGATCTCGCGGTACGGCGGGTCGAGGTCCGCCGGATCACCATCGAGCCGAACGGGCTCGCGGGCGCGCATGTCCACAACGGACCGGTGTTCGGCAGCATCGAGACCGGCTCGGTCAGGTACCAGGTGGCGGACGACGAGGAGCGCGTACTCAGGCCCGGTGATGTGTTCTACGAGCCGGCGAGCGAGCGCATCTCCCACTTCGACGCCCTCGAGGACGGCGTGACGTTCCTGGCCTACTTCCCCCTCACCACCGGCCAGGACGCGACCCTCGACATGCTCTAAAGCGTCCGCTTCTGGGGATAGATCGTCTCGCCTCGCGCCAACTGCTCGACGTACAGTGCGATCCGCTTCGCCCTGGTGTCGGCCCGCTTCGCCTCGTTGACCCGGTGGACGACCGCGAAGCGGTTCGCACTGGTGAGGATCTCGAACATCGCCTGGGCCCGGGGCTCCGCGGCCAATGCCTCGACCAGGTCCGTGGGGATTTCCAGCGCACTCGAGCCGCCGTACGCCTTGTCCCAGCGCCCGTCCGTCTTGGCTCGCTCGACCTCGGCGCGGCCGGCCGGAAGCATCCGGCCTTCGCGTTCCATCCGGGCGACGAGGCCGACGTTCCGCTGCGACCACAGGCTGCGCGACCGCCGCGGCGTGTAGCGCTGGACGAACGTGTGCTGGTCGCGCCCCTTGCGCTGACCGTCGATCCAGCCGTGGCACAGCGCCTCCTCGAGCGCCTGGTCGTAGGTGAGGCTCGTCGGCGTGGTCACGTTCTTCTTCGCCAGCACCAGCCAGACACCGTCGGGCTCACCATGGTGCTCGGCGAGCCAGGCATGCCAGCCGGCCGCGTCCGCGACGATCAGCTCGGCAGTCATGAGGCGGCCGCGGTGTAGCGGGCGGCGAGGTGGTGCGCGGCGTCGATCAGCTCGGCCGGGCCGACGAACTCGAGGTCGCACTCGAACATGCCGAAGGTTGCGGCCAGTCCGGTCCACGACCAACTGCTCAGCGTCAGCCGGCAACTCGACGCCGTAACCTCCTCGACGATCGCCCCACCGCCGGCCCACTGGACGATGTCGGACGCCTTCGCCTGCAGGATCGCCTCGCCCGTGCACGGCAATTGACCCCGGCCCTTGAACTTGCCGGAGATGTACGTCGCGATGTCCGGCGCGGGCAGGTCACGCGGCGTGAACCGCGGACCGGTCGGCGTCTTCGGTGTCATCCGATCCACCCGGAACGTCCGCCAGTCCTTCCGGTCGAGGTCCCAGCCGACCATGTACCACCGCCCACCCCACGTCACGAGATGATGCGGCTCGACCTTCCGGGGTGGGACGAACTCGTCCGACGCACCCGGTGAGGCGTAGTCGAAGCGCAGTACCTCGTGCGCCCGGACCGCCATGCCGACCGCGATCAGTTGGTCGGAGTCGACCGCCGTACGACGTCTGTCGGCGTACTTGTCGACCGTCGTGACCTGGAGTGCGTCGACGCGTTGGCGCAACCTGGCGGGCATCACCTGGCGGACCGTGGCGAGCGCGCGCAACGCGCCCTCCTCGATCCCGGTGACCGTGGTGGTCGCGGTCTGCAGGGCGACCGCGACCGCGATCGCCTGATCGTCGTCGAACAGCAGCGGCGGCAGGTCCGCTCCCGCATCCAGGCGGTAGCCGCCATCCGGTCCCTTGGACGCGCGCACGGGGTAGCCGAGGTCGCGCAACCGGTCGACGTCGCGGCGGACCGTACGCGGGCTGACCTCGAGTCGTTCGGCCAGCAGCGCGCCCGGCCAGTCGCGGCGGGCCTGCAGCAGGGACAGCAGCGAGAGGAGTCGGGCCGAGGTTTCGGACATGACTCCAGATTGCCAGAAGAAGCGGCCACAACCTGTCCGCTACTGCTGGAAATGTCTGAGGCATCAAGCCAAGACCGAAGGAGACATCGTGATCAGCACCCGACAGCTCACCCGCGACTTCGTGGTGAGCCGTACCGAGACAGTGCACGCGGTTCGCGGCATCAGCCTGGACGTCGAGCCCGGCGAACTGGTCGCCGTCCTCGGCCCGAACGGCGCCGGCAAGACCACCACGCTGCGGATGCTCACCACCCTGATCACCCCGACGTCGGGGACGGCGACGGTCGCCGGGTACGACGTGACCGCGCAGCCCGGCCAGGTACGCCGCCGGATCGGGTACGTCGGCCAGGGCAACGGCGCGGGCCACAACCAGCGGGCCGGCGACGAACTGGTCGGCCAAGGCGTCATCTACGGACTCGACCGGCGTGCTGCCAAGCGCCGTACCGGGGAACTGCTGGAAGCGCTCGAGCTGACCGAACTCGCCGGCCGCAAGGTGTCCGAACTGTCCGGGGGTCAGCGTCGCCGGCTCGATGTCGCGATGGGACTCGTTCATGCGCCGAAACTGCTGTTCCTGGACGAGCCGTCGACCGGTCTCGACCCACAGAACCGCGCGAACCTGTGGGACCACATCCTGCGGATGCGCGAGCAGTACTCGATGACGATCGTGCTGACCACGCACTACCTGGACGAGGCCGACTCGATGGCCGAGCGGGTCGTCGTGGTCGACCACGGCGAGGTGATCGCGGACGACACCGCCAATGCACTCAAGGCCAAGCTGGCCGGCGACCGGCTCGCCATCACCGTTGCTCCAAGCAACCTTTCGAAGCTGGCCGAGCTGGCGGAGAAGTTGCCGGGCGCCCGCGAAGTGGTTGCCGTCGGCGACGAGCTCAGTGTCCGGGTCGCGGACGGTCCGGCGGCACTGCCCGAACTGATCACAGCAGCCCAGCAGTACGGCGTACCGATCGCGGCGGCGCAGGTGCATCGCCCGACCCTCGATGACGTGTTCCTCAACCTCACCGGCCGCAGCCTGCGCGAGACGGATGTTGCGACCAACGGAAAGGCCGCCTGATGACCACCCTCACCCTGTCCACCGTCGACCTTGCCCCGACTCAGGACCAGCCGGCGCGCAGCCTGGTGCGCGATATCCGGATCGTGATGACGCGCGAACTCAAGCCGGTACTGCGGGATCCGTTCTCCTTGTTGTTCGGGATGATCCAGCCGCTGGTGTTCCTGGTCCTGTTCGGGCCGCTGCTGTCCGGGTCGATGGGCGGTGCGTTCGGCGACGGCGTCTGGCAGTGGTTCGTGCCGTCGATCCTGGTGATGACGACCCTGTTCGGTACGTCGACCACCGGCGCGAACCTGCTGTTCGAGTTCCAGACCGGCGCGCACGAACGGATGCTGGTCACGCCGCTGTCGCGATCGTCGCTGCTGATCGGCCGGGCGCTGAAGGAGATGGTGCCGCTGTTCGGCCAGGCGGTCATCGTGATCGCGGTGATGACGCCGTTCGCGTTCGACCTGCACCTCGGTGGCGCGGTGGTCGGGATGGCGCTGCTGGCGGTGTTCGGGATCGGGCTGGGCGCGTTCAGCTACGCGCTGGCGATCGCGGTCCGCAAGCAGGACTGGATGTTCTGGGTGGTGCAGCAGACGTTCCTGTTCCCGGTGATGATCCTGTCCGGGATGTTGCTGCCGCTGGAGACCGGGCCGGGCTGGATGAAGGTCGCGGCGAAGTTCGATCCGCTCTCGTACGTCGTCGACGCGGAACGGGCACTGTTCTCCGGCGACGTACTGACCACCGCGGTGCTCTGGGGCTGGGTCGCCGCGATCGTCACCTCCGCCCTCGGGCTGACCGTCGGCATCCGGTCGATGCTCCGCTCGGCCGGCTGACCCAATTGGGTCACTGGCTCTCCTGAGCCGCTCGCGAGGCCATAAGTCACCTACGGTAGCGGACAGATCACCCACCGCCCACAAGGAGATCTGATGAGGCCCCGCCCTGCGCTTCTGACCATGTTCAGTTCCCTGGCCGTCGCCGCGCTCGCAGCCACGAGCGCGGCGGCCGCCGTACCTCCCTCTCCCGACGGATCCCGCGCCCCGGCCGTGCAGGCCGCGACCGACACCGACGGCGACGCCCTCCCCGACGCCTGGGAGACAGGAGGGTACGACGCCAACGGTGACGGCGTGGTCGACGTCGACCTGCCCGGGATGGGCGCGACGCCGAACAAGAAGGACCTGTTCGTCGAGATGGACTACATGGACGGCCGGCTCGCCAGTGCGACCGCGCTCGACCGGATCGTGCAGGTCTACGCCACCGCCCCGGTCAGCAACCCGGACGGCAGCACCGGCATCCGGGTCCACCTCGACGCCGGCTCCGCCCGCGGAACGAAGTACGACCTCGGCGGCGGCAACCAGGTCCCGTACGACGCCGACCTCAACCCGTCGGCCACCCAGACCAACGCGATCAAGGCCGCGAACTTCGCCTCGGTGCGCAAGGCGGTCTTCTACTACATGATCTGGGGCGACAGCTACGACGGCGGCTGCAGCAGCGGTCAGGCCTTCAACATCCCGAACGACACGTTCATCGTCACGGTCGGCCCGAAGTGCAGCTGGAACGCGACCGACAACTACAACGTCGGCACGTTCGTGCACGAGTTCGGCCACAACATCGGCCTGAAGCACGGCGGCACCGACAACGTGAACTACAAGCCGAACTACCTGAGCGTGATGAACTACTTCTTCCAGCTCGGCGGCGTCCTGAAGTCCGACGGGAGCCTCTACTGGGGCTACTCGAACGTCGCCCCGCCGGCGCTGAACGAGCCCAGCTTGAAGGAGTCGGCCGGCCTCGGTAGCTCCGCAGCGGCGTTCAAGACGATGTGGAAGTGCCCGAACGGTTCGAACCGTACGACGTCCGCCGCGGCCAGCGGCCCGATCGACTGGAACTGCGACGGTGACACCGCGGACACCACGGCGGCCGACATCAACGACGACAACGCCACCACGAGGCTGACCGCCCAGAACAACTGGGCCAGCCTGATCTTCGGCGGCGGGGCCGTCGGTGGAGGCACCACGGTCCAGCCCAAGGCAGGCACGGGCGAGATCGAGGAACTCACCCACGACGAGTGGACCGCGATGCAGCACTGACCCGGACCGCCAGCACTCCGCCTGGGTGGCGAGGTGGTGAACGCGGACGCGATGCAGGTGTACCGCGGCATGGA
>NZ_JBFAKS010000045.1:0-86303 GCF_040655855.1 Kribbella sp. NPDC050281
GTCTTGGCAGGTCCGGGAAGTGACTTGTCCGAAGAGCCGGTACTGGGCTGTGAGCCGGTCGCGCTGGAGACAGAGTCGTCACCGGCAACGCCGAGCGAACGCAGTACGAGCTGGCAGAACTGGTGGGTCGTCGCGATGGTGGCGGCGTCGAAGTTGGCCAGCGCGTCCCGAAGCCGGCTGTGTCGTACGGCGACGTCGGCAGCGCTGCCGTCGACGAGGTGACCGAGCAGATCGGGGTCGTCGCGCCAGCGGTCCGGATCCGCAAGGGCACGTTCGGCTTCGAGCAACTGGGAGCGGACGCGTTCACGAAGCTCCTGGCTGGCGGCGCGGCCGAAGGTGATCAGCAGCATCTCGTCCAGACGGGCGGCGCCCGCTGCGACGTAGCGGGTGACCAGGCCGGCGAGGGCGTAGGTCTTGCCAGTGCCGGCGCTTGCCTCCAGCACAGTGGTGCCCGTCGGCAGTGGACCCAGGAGGTCGAAGGGTTCCATCACGGCGCCCCTTGCTCGAAGCGCAGCATCGGTTCCCAGACCCGTTTCGCATAGGCGCCGAGCCGGGTCGGCTCGCCCGGCCGTTCCTCACCGGGCCGAGCCGGCTCGAGAAGAACCTTGAGCTGTGTGTTGAGTCCCCAGACGCGGACGTGGGCGGGATCAGAGTTCTCGCCGTCGTAGTTCGCGGGGCGCCACCGACGCCCGGCAGCGACGATCGGGTCGTCGTCGGTTCGGCGCGCCTGGCACCACGCGAACGAGGTCTTGAGCGGTAGCGGCAACGGTTCGCGGCGACCGGCGTCGTAGACCGCGACCAGGTCGGCGAGCAGGTCGCGGCCGAGCGGCCCGACCGGCCCGAACAGTCGAGTCGCGGGGTTGCGACCGCTGCGCGGGCGGCCGATGGCCAGACCCGTCCAGTTGTGGTCTTCGTCATCGGCGGACAGCGCGAGCAGTTGAATCCAGGAGGTCAGCAGTTGCTTGGCGTAGAGCCGCGAGTAGCTGACCGAGACGAGCCGGTAGGCATACACGCCTGGAACCGTCCCGGTGAGGCGCCGGCCGCCGCCGAGGTCGACGTCTACATCGAACGCCTGTGGACTCGTCTGCCGATGCGGGTACGCACTGATCGCGAGACCTCGAGCGATGTCACGGATCTCGGTCGCGGTCCGCCAGCCCAGCCGACCCGGTGGGAGAACGCCCCGCCGCCACTCTGCTTGGAGGGCCGCGTCGGGGTGGATGCCTGCGAGCATGTCGCGGAGCATCCGGTCGCCGACCGACCACTTCTGCAGGTTGTCGATCTCCACCGGCATCACGTCGGAGACCCCGTCGACCTCCCACGGCAGGGTCAGGTCGAGTGCCCGGAAGTACCCCTTCACCGGATCGCGGAAGAACGCCAGGAGATCTGACAACGCGACGTCGTCATCCGCCGGCAGTGTCAACTGCCCTGTGATGAACTCCGGGCGTGGCGGCCGGGAACCCGCCGCGGCTCGCGCCGCGACCAGTGCAGTCGGGTCGAACGTGAAGGGCCCCGGCGTACCAAGACGACCAGCCTCCAGGTTCTTCCGATCGAAGGGCTGGAGCGGGTGCTTCACCACGACAGCTTGCCGAACCGCCGACTCGGTGGTGCGGTCGAGGACATCGAGCAGCTCACCCAGCGGCACGGCGGGCGGCCGTGGCTGACCGGAGTACTCATTGGCGCCGGTGTAGGTGATCACCAGCGACTCGGTGGCGGCGAGGATCGCGTCGAGCATCAGTTGGCGGTCTTCGCTGCGAACGTCGCGCTCCCCGGTGACCGGTGACCTGGCCAGTACGTCGTCTCCGTCAGCGAGGCCGAAGCGTGGAAACACACCGTCGTCGAGGCCCAGCAGGCAGACCACCCGGTGCGGCACCGAGCGCATCGGCACCATCGTGCAGACGGTCAGCGTGCCGGTCCGGAAGTTCGCGCGGGTCGGCCGCCCGGCCAGGTGGGTCGACAACAGGGCCCGGACGTCCGCCAACGTCAGCGAGGTCGCGGCCAGGGCACCGGCCTCGGCCGCGATCTCGGCGAACTCGCGTTGCACCTGGCCGACCTGCCAGCCGTCGTCGCGACCGACCCGGGTCAGCTGGTCGATCCCCTCGCGGAGCGCGTCCAGCCAGTCCCCGAGAGGCCGGGTGCCGCTGAGCCGATCAGTTGCCGTCAGCACCCGATCGACGTACTCGGCGAACCGGCCGGCCAGCTCGATGCGGGTGCTGCCCACGTCGTCGAGCGGCAATGTCGTGTCGATCCACGCGTGCGCGTCGGCCGACATCGTGACGCCCGCGAGTACCCGATCAAGGCCGAAGCGCCAGGTGTTCTGCGGGTAGCCGGCCAAGCCGAACGGGTCGCGGTGGTCCTGGTCGAACGCCCACCGCACGCCTGACTCGCGTACCCAGGCGGTGGCGATGTCGATGTCGTCGTCGGTGAACCGGAAGCGGCGGCGTACCGGCTCGGTCTCGGCGAGGTCGAGCACCTGGCTCGCCGTTGCTCTGCTGCCGGCGAGGTCGAGGAGTTGAGCGGCGACGCCGAGCAGGGGATTCGTCTGGGTCAGCGACCGGTCAGCCAGTTGGACTCGGAGCCGGTGCGCCGGGTGGCCGTCGTTGTCGACCTCTCCGAGGCCGAAGCGGGCGCTGATCAACGGCGCGTAGGTCTCGATGTCGGGGCACATGACGAGAATGTCGCGCGGCTCGAGCGTCGGGTCTGCCTGGAGCTTCCCGAGCAGCACCTCGCGCAGTACGTCGACCTGACGCGCGGTGCCGTGGCAGGCATGCACCTGCACGCTGCGATCGTCGGCGGCGAGGTGACGGCCCTCAGCGGCGACGGTGTTGCCGCGCAGGTCATGCTGCAGCCAGCCGAGAAGTGTGTGGGGCGTCGCTGGGGACACAAGGTGGCGGTCAACGGCCGGCGCTGCGGCGAGGCCCAATTGCAGCTCGCGGCTGTCCCGCCCCAGGGTGGCGAGCAGCGGGTTGTCGGCCTCTTGATGGCTTGTGTCGGCGGCTCGGTCGCCCGCGGTCGAACCCGCTGTCCTCAGCCGTTCCCAGAGCGCGCCGCTGGGGTGGGGGAGCCAGAGGTGTACGTCGCGGTGTTCGGCCAGGGCGGAGAGCAGCTCGATCTCCGTGAGCGGCAGTCGAGTGTGTCCGAACAGTGAGAGGCGTTCCGGTAGATCGAAGGACTCTGGCTGATCCCGGAGCCGGCCGAGCGTGTCGGCGTGGCGAGTGTTCGGTGGCTGTGCATCGATACGGCCGACCAGTCGCCGCCAGAGTTCGGGTTGCCAGTTCAGGTCATCGTCGATCGGCGCTCCGCGACCGTCGGTGTCGCGACCTTCGCTCCAGTCAGCGAGGAGAGCCGGCCGTTGGACGGCGTACGTCGCGAGGAGCCGGGCCAACCGCGCTGCGACGGCGTACCTGCGTCCCTGGCGCAACTCGGCTTCGGCTCCGGTGTCGAAATGGCCGAGGTGTCGCGCGACAGGCTCGCACCAGACCTCGTCGAGAGAATCGTCGAGCACCGCCAGCAGCGGCCAGGCCATCGCCTCCGCGGACCAGGGGTCGTCGTCTGCGAGGCCCAGCACCGCGGACACCAGCGAGCGCGGTGTCGCAAATCGGACCCCGGCGCACACTCCGTCGCCTCGCCCCGCGGCAGCGCCCAAACGGTGTGCGAGTCGCTGGGAGAGCCAGCGCTCAACACCCTTGGCGGGCACCACCACCAGCTCCTCGGCGAATGGATCGGCCAAGGGAGCGGCGAGCAAGTCTCCCAGCCCGTCGGCGAGCACGTCAGTGCGCTCGGCACGATGCAGATACAGGGCCACCGACGCAGCATGCCACGTGGCGCCTACGCCTCGTGGCACCACGGGTACTTTGCTCCCCGCCGCTGGTACGCGTCCACGGAACTACCACCAGCAGAACCTCGCTCGGTGCCCGGAGGCAGCGGCCTTTCGGCCCGCGCGGTGGTTCGGGCCGCCGCGCGGGCTTCGTGCTGTGCAGATGTCAGCCGGCGATCGAGCGGGCGTACTCACCGATCTGCAGGACACCGTCCGGGTCGTACTTCCGGCTCACCTCGGCGATGCGCCGAAGTGTCTCCTCGTCGTACGCGCGACGGGCCGTCCGGGCGTCGTGCGGGGGTCCGAAGTTCGGCCAGACACCGCCGGTGTCCCATTCGGACAACGCCGCGTAGAGGCGGTCCCAGTGCGGTAGGACGCGGGGGTCTTCCGCGATGCCGACGGCGAGCACGCTGAAGCCGGCGGCGCGATGCGAGAAGGCGTTCGGGTGCTCGGCTTCCCGGGCGTAGGCGCCACCCAGCTGGCGGACCTCGAGCATCAACTGCGGTGAGCCGGAGTCGTAGCCGGCCACATCGAGCAGGCGCTTCGCGGTCACGTCGGTGAACTCGGTGAGCAGCATGGCCGGGTCGACAACGGGCATCGGATCGACCGGGTCGGCGTGGACCGAGTCGACGGCCGTGTACGGCTTCAGGTCAGCATCGTCGAGGATCACCGGAGCGACAGCGCGGATCTGATCCAGCAGCTCGCGGCCCTCGTCCGAGGCACCAGTCCAGAGGAAGCGGACACCGAGGGTCATGCGGCCCGCCAGGGCCGGCGGGACGCCGGGCATGTCGGGCAGTTGGAAGAGCACGAACGACGTCGTCGCCTGCTCGGGAAGGTTCTCCGACCAGTCCCGCCACCGGTCGATGACACGCGCTGCGTCGGCACCGTCGAAGTACACCGCGCCGCCGTAGAACGTCGGCAGGTGCACGAGGTCGAACTCCACCGCCGTCACGATCGCGGTCGCACCCTTGCCGCCTCGCAGGGCGAAGAACAGGTCCGGGTGTTCGGTCGGGGTGACGCGGCGGAACTCGCCGTCTCCCGTGACGACCTCGAACGCGCGGACCTTGTCCGCGGCGAGACCGTAGGTGCGGGCCATCGGTCCGACGCCGCCACCGGTCGTGTATCCGACCACGCCGACGTCGCTGGTGGACCCATTGAGCGGGGCCAGCCCGTACGGCGCGGCCGCCTCGATCACCGGAAGCCACTTGACGCCGGCTCCGACGCGAGCCCAGCCCTCGGGGTGCACCGTGACCTCGTCCAGGCCCTTGGTCACCACGAGCAGGTGTCCGGCGTACGAGCTGTCGGCCCCGTGGCCGGTGGCTTGTACGCCGACGGTGAAGCCGTTCTGCCGAGCGAAGCGGACGGTGGCGAGCACGTCCTCGGCAGTGCGTACGGCGACAACCGCAGCCGGCTGCATAGGGACGGCGAGGAGCCACGGTGTGGACAGCGCGGCGTACTGCTCGTCGTCGGGTGTGTGGACCTCGCCGGTCAGGCGACTGCGAAGCTCCTGGAGGGAGTCGTGGTGCCGGATAGTGGCGCGGTCGAGAGCGATCGTCATCGAACTTCTCCTGTTCGGTCTGTCGTGGTGCTGATGACGGACCGACGGTGTCGCGAAGCACTTGACGGCGACTTGTGACCGGCTTGAGCCGCCGGCTCAAGTCTGATGCGGTGCCATGAAGAGGCCGCGCGGATCGACCGTGCGACGGATCGCGGTCAGCCGGGCGTGGACGTCCGGCGGGAAGGCTTTGCGCGTGTCGCTGCTGTCGTCGAGCATCGGAAGATAAGTGCTTCCGGTCGACCAGGGTGCGACCGCGGCCAGGAACCGCTCTGCGTCGGCGCGCTGCCGCGGCCAGTCGGCGGGTTCGAATCCCAGCCCGACACCCAGTGCCAGGAAGGACCCGTCGAGGGCCGACAGGATGCCGCCGTCCGGGTCGGGCCGGGACAGCGCGCCGCCGAGCTGGCGCAGCTCGGCCACCGTGAGGCTGCTGTCGGAACGCGGACCGGCATTCTCGATGACCGCGGCGATCGCCGCCTCGGGAAGCTCGGACACCAGCGTGCTGCTCGCGTACGCGGGGGTCGGCTCCTCAGGCTCGAGGTGCAGCCTGACCAGGTCGGCGGCCGGTACCCGGGCGACCGTGTCGAGTTCCGGAGCGAGTGCGCGCAATGGCGCCAGTACGTCGTTCGCGAACGCGTCGTCGCCCAGCACGGCACCGTCGATGATCGCCAACCGGCGGCCCCGGACCTCGGCCGGCACCGAGTCCCGGTCCGGTACGTCGACGAGGCGGAACGACGACGTCACCTGGTCGGGGGCGTCCGCGCACCATTCCACCCACCCGGGCAGCACCTGATCGGCAGCCGTCCCGTCCCACGCGAGGAACCCGGCGACGACGGTCCGGATCGGCTGGAGTTCGAACTCGAGCGAGCAGACGACGCCGAGCGGCGTACCGCCACCCCGGAGGGCCCAGAACAGATCAGCGTCGCTGTCGGCGGTCGCTCGTACGAAGGTGCCGTCAGCAAGGACGACCTCGACAGCCGTGACAGAGTTGCACTGCAGACCGAGTCGCCGGGCGTACCAACCGATCCCACCACCGAGTGAGTAGCCGACCACGCCGACGTCGGGAGACGACGGATGCAGCGTGGCCAGTCCGTGCCTCCCGGCGGCCGCCGCCACATCACCCCACAGCACGCCGGCGCCGACGCGGGCGATCCGGTTCTCGGCATCGATGCTCAGTTCGGTCATCGCGGAGGTGCGCAGCAGTACCGCGTCGGCCAGTCTGCCGCCCAGGGCCGGAGCGCCGTGGCCGGTGCCCTGCGGCGCGACCGACAGGCCGGCGGCCTGGGCGGCGCGGACGACCTCGGCGACCTCCTCGGGGAACGCGGGATAGGCGACGGCCGCGGGATGGTCGGAGACCACCAGGTTCCACGGTGCGCGCGCCATGTCGTACGCCGGGTCGCCGGGAAGCTGCACGGCGCCGCCGCAGAGCCCGCGAAGGCTCGCGGCCCGGAGACTCTGCTGCACCGTCACTGGAGGCTCCCGTTCTGGTCGTGCGTCATGGTCGCTCGTCCGACTTGAGAGATTCTTGAGCTGCCGAGCTCAGCTGTGACGCCGGACCCGTCCAGTACGTCCCGAACGGTCCCCGGTGTGACGAACAGCCGCTGCGCGACTTCGTGAACGTCCAGGCCGGCTGCGGTCAGGTCGAGGATCTGCCGGTCGGTCCGCGACAACCGAGGCACTTCGTCGGTGCCGGGCTCGATCCGGCGCCCGCGCCGCTGGAGCTCAGTCAGTGCCCGCTCGCGAACCTGGCGAGCGCCTCGCTGCTCCGCCGTCCGGCCCGCAGCTTCCAGCAGCGCTATCGCACCCTCGCCGCCCACGTCTGGGTGGCTGCCGAGCGCGCATTGTGCTCGGGCGAGGTCGACCGCGGCGGTCGTCGAGGACAGCAGATCCACCGCCTCCACGAGGTTGTCGAGGCCCGCGCGACCACGGAACTCGCCCAGCATGGACAGTGCCCGACCGAGGTAGCTCGGTGCGCCCCAGACCCGGAGCAGAGCCAGTTCCTCCTCGGCTGTCTCGATCGCTTCCGACGTACGTCCGAGCCCGGACAAGGCCGCGGCCTTGATGGACCGCCACGGGTTCCAGACCGGATTGACGATGGCGATCCCATCGATGGTCGAGTGAGGATTGCCGAGCACGAGAAGGGCTTTCTCGCAGCGGCCCTCGGCGACGAGCAGACGGGCCACGGCCTGCTGATAGACACGACCGCCCTCGCCGAACGCCGTACTGTCAGCGAAGGCGTCGGCCGCCCGGCCGGCGGCCTCGAGGTCGCCCCGATCGAGATGGCAGCCGATTTGGAAGGCGCGGGCGAAGGGCTCGCCCACCCGCGTACCTCCCCAGAGGCGATCCTGGTCGAGCGCGGCCCGCAGACACGCGAGGGCCTCATGGAGCTCGCCTCGCCGCCACTGCCAGAACCCCTCCCACAGACTGGTGGACAGCGCCGCGAACAACGACCCCCGCGCGTGGCTGGCCGCGCGCGCCCGGCTCCAGAAGTCGCCGATGTCGTCGTCGGACAGGATCCGGACCGCGGCGGCATTGACCCAGAACAGCCCGTCGTCGACGGCGATCAGCTGGTCGCCGTCGAGCGCGAATCGTGCCATCGCGATGGCGCGTTCCCGGTCTCTGCCGGCCAGAACCGCTTCCAGCGCGACCGTGGCGGCCAGCATCCGCGCACCCGGTCCTTGCCCTTCTGGCTCCTGAGCGGGTGTCCGCCAGCCGTCGCCGATGCCGTGCATGAATCCACTGATGCGCTGGATGGCGATGAGCGCCTGGCGCTGGTCAGCCAGTCCGTCAGGGAGCGCCGCAGCAGCCTCCCGGGCGAAGGCCGTCGCGACTCCGGGCGGACTCGCGAATACTTGGGTCGAGGCGGCCGCGATGGCGATCTCGCTGCGGACCCGCGGGTCGTCCTGCAGCCGGTACGCCTGCACCAGGTGCTCAACCGCTGCCGCCCCGTCCACGGGCGCTTCTCGCATCCCGAGTTCGAGCACTACATCGCCTCGACCCGAACCCATCGGCACCTCGGCGAGTGCCCGGCGCAGGTAGGTCACCGCGCTCTCGGACGCGCCCCGCTCGGCAGCCCCGCGCGCCGCCGTACGTAGCAGTGTCACGACGCTCTCGTCACCCCGGGGCGGCGCCAGCAGCAGGT
Organism: Kribbella sp. NPDC050281; assembly: GCF_040655855.1. NCBI lineage: Bacteria > Bacillati > Actinomycetota > Actinomycetes > Propionibacteriales > Kribbellaceae > Kribbella > Kribbella sp. NPDC050281. The sequence goes on from NZ_JBFAKS010000045.1 coordinate 8,512, forward strand.
GTGCCGCAACCAGTTCGTCACTCGTCCGCGCGTACCGCAGGACTGACGCGGCCCGCTCGTGGCAGAGCTCCCGCTCGGCCGCCGGCTGCGCCTGGTACACCGCGTCCCGCACGAGCGGGTGCGCGAATGCCACTGGTTGCTCGTCTCTGACGATCTCGGCACGCGCCAGTACGGCCAGCGCTTCCGCGGTACGGGCCTCCGTGACCCCGGCCAGTGCCGCGACCGCCGGCAGGGCGGCACCGTCTCCAAGGACGGAGGCCGCCCTCGCGACGACCACGACGTCTGGTGGCAGCCTGCGGAGCTGCAGCAGCACCCGGCTCGACACCGCCCGCGACCCGACCGCAACGGCCCGGTCGGCGTGGGAGGCATCCGGCCGGACTCCGTCAGCCGCAAGAGCCTGGAGGAGCTGACAGAGCAGGAACGGATTCCCCACGGTTGTCCGCTCGCAGGCGGTGACGAACAAAGGTGCGGGTCGTGCGCCGAGCCGTCGCTCCACCAGCTCCGCCGTAGCTTCAGTGGACAGCGGCGCCGGCCGAACGACGAGCGCGTCGGGTTCGAGGGCCAGCTCCGCGAGCAGGTCTTCGTGATCGTGTTGCTCGCCTGTGCGCAGGGTCGCGACTACCAGTACAGGTGCCGAGGCGAGCCGTCGCACCAGATAGGCCAGGAAGCGGAGCGAGGCGCCGTCACACCACTGCGCATCGTCGACAGCGAGCACCAGTGGTCCCTCCGTCGTGAGGTTGACCGCCAGCCAGTACAAGCCGTGCAGAACGGCGAAGCCTTCGGCCCGGCTGCTGTCGGCGATGTCGAACACGGCCCCGGCTCCTGCCGCCGCACCACGCATCAGCTCGTCGCGACGCGCCGGGTCGCCGAGTTCTGCCTCGAACAGCTGGCGCACGACCCCGAACGCGAACGCACTCTCCAGTGCGCTCCCGCGGGCCGACAGCACCCGCACCGACCGCTCGCCCGCGAGCCTGCGCGCCTCGGCCAGCATGCGCGTTTTTCCGATCCCGGCCGGGCCCTCGAACAAGAGCAGACCAGGCTGCCCGGCCGCGACACCGTCCAGCTTCGACCGGAGGGCGGCGAGCTCGCGGTCCCGATCGACGAGACCGTTGCCGTCCGTGGCCGTTGCCCGCACTGTCTCCTCCCGCGGTTGCTTGGCAGGTATCAGCCCGGGCGACTGCGCGAGTACCTGCGCCTCCAGCTCGCGGAGAACCGGACCGGGGTCGACGCCGAGTTCGTCAGCGAGGGTCTCGCGGGCGCGCCGCAGCGCAGCCAAGGCGTCGGCCTGGCGATGGGCGCGGTACAGCCCGAGCGCGAGCAGCCTCCACCGCTCCTCCCGCAGCGGCTCTTCGTCGACCATCCCCTCGAGCTCGCCAACGACGAGGGCCGCCTCCCCGAGATCGAGACGAGCGGCGAGCAGGCGTTCACGGCCGACGGCTCGCAGCTCGGTCAGGCGCGCGATCTCGGCGCCGGCCCACGGCTCGTCGGCGTACTCGACCAGCGCCGGACCGTGCCACAGCGCGAGCGCCTCCTGCAGATCGGCCGCCGCCTCCGCGGGCGAGTTCGCGGTCTTCTTCAGCAGGCTCTCGAACCGCCAGGCATCGACCGCTTCGGACGGGAGTCGTACGGCATACCCGGGACCCTCGCGGACGACTACCGCGGACCGGGCGCGAGCCGGTGACCCCGGCTGCAAGCTGCGGCGCAAGTGCGAGATATAGGACTGCAGGGCGCCTGCTGTGTTACCAGGCGAATGCTCGCCCCAGACCGCGTCCGCGAGCCGCTCGGCCGGGACGACCTCGCCGCGTGCGAGGACCAGCACGGCGAGTACGGCGCGCTGCCGCCGCCCGCCCAGATCCAGCGCGGCGCCGTCGTACGACGCCGTGAACTCGCCGAGCAGACTGATCCGCAACTGGTCCGCCCCCACGCCACCACCCCCACCGCCACGGTAAACGAAGAAGCCTCATTTCGGCATCGCCCTCAAACCCGGTGACCACGCCGCTACCGAACGCCCCGGACCTCGTTCACACTCGGCGCGAGTGCTCCCGTCGTAATCGGGGCGGTGCGGGTGAGGATGCGCCGGCGGAGTAGGGTTTCGCTCTGATGCCTCCAGCCCGCGCCCGCCGTCCTCGTCCGGCTGATATGCCAGTCCCGGTTGGCGCGCGCAGGGTGTTCACCGACGGTGCCTGCTCGGGCAACCCTGGACCTGGAGGCTGGGCGTGGGCGCTGTCGACGACCGAGTATGCCGCTGGTCACGAGGCTGCCTCCACGAACCAGCGGATGGAGATCCGTGCCGCCCTCGAGGCCGTGCAGGCGAACGACGGTCCCCTGCTGGTCGTCTCGGATTCGACCTACGTCGTCAACTGCTTCCGCGACGGGTGGCACACAGGTTGGCTCGAGCGAGGCTGGCTGACCTCGGCAAAGAAGCCGGTCGCCAACAGGGATCTCTGGGAGCCTCTGGTGGCGTTGGTGATCAAGCGCGGGGATGTCGCGTTCCAGTGGGTCAAGGGACATTCCGGCCACGAGATGAACGACTTCGTAGATGGCTTAGCCGTCGCTGCCTGCTTCCCACAGCACTGACCTGGAAGAACGCGCGGCATCGGTGCCACTGCCGGCTCTAGTGTGACCACCGGGATGTTGCCCACCGCGGATGTCCCGCTGGGAGTGCCCATGTTCTAGTTCGGCTTGATGATGACCTTGAGGGCCTCGTTCGCGGCCGCGTTCTTGAACACGTCGTACGCCTCCGCGATCTCGTCGAACGTGAAGGTGTGGGTTCCCATCTTCTCCGATGGGATCCTGCCGCTGGCTACCATCTTCAGCAGGGTCGGGATGGATACGGTGTCCACCAGACCCATGGTCAGCGTGACGTTCTGGATCCACATGTCCTGCATGGGCAGTTCGACCGGCGTGCCGTGCACACCGATGTTGGCGATGTGGCCGCCAGGACGCACCAGCGATGCGGCGGTGAGCAGGGTCTCCGGGTAGCCCACTGCCTCGATGGACACGTCGACGCCGAGTCCGTCGGTGAGCGCGGCAACGTCGGCGACGGTGTTCGGACCGGCCTCAACCGCATCGGTAGCGCCGAATTCCAGCGCCTTGGTCAGCCGGAACTTGTTCGTGTCGACGGCGATGACCTTCGAAGCTCCCCAGAGCCCGGTCGTCAGGATCGCGGACAGACCGACCGCACCGGCGCCCACCACGGCCACCGTGTCACCCGGGCGGACGTTGCCGGCCAGCACCCCGACCTCGTACCCGGTGGGCAGGGAATCGGCCAGGAAGATCGCCTGCTGGTCGGTCACACCGTCGGGGACCGCGTACAGCGACGTATCGGCGTAGGGCACACGGACCAACTCGGCCTGGGTGCCGTCGATCAGGTGGCCGAAGATCCAGCCGATGCCACCGACGGTCTGGCAGTGCGACGGCATGTTGCGCTGGCAGTAGACGCAGCGGCCGCACTTCGTGATCGCCGGCACCAGCACGCTGTCACCGACGTGGAATCCCGTGACGGCGCTGCCGACCTCGGTGATCGTCCCGACCGCCTCGTGGCCGAGGATACGGCCGTCGGTCACCGCCGCCACGTCGCCCTGCAGGATGTGCAGGTCCGTGCCGCAGATCGTCGTTGTGTCCACCCGCACCACCACGTCGGTGGGTTCCTGGACGGCCGCATCGGGAACGTCTTCCCACGCCTTGTTCCCGGGGCCGTGATAGACAAGTGCCTTCATCTCCGGATCCTCCTTGATCGTCCACTGGCCTGGAGACAGGTCCGGTCGACCATCCACACGGCCCATCGCTCGACGCCAACGACAGTAGTGTTGATCCGCGCGCAGGACCGTCTCAAAATCAGACCATCCACCCCTGCCCGCGACGAGCGGCCACTCCATCTCCGTGATCGAGGGTCCACCCGGCACCGGCAAGACCGAGACGATCTTGAACCTCATCGCCAACGTCATCGCGGAAGGCTCGGCGACCATCGGCGTGGTCTCGTTCGGCAACTCGGCTGTCGACAATGTCCGGGAGAAGCTCGAGAACCTCGGATTCGGACACGTCGTTGGGCGGCAGGAGATCGACGCGCAGGTCTTGGAGCTTCAGCACTTCGAGAAGCATGTCAGCCCGGGTGAGCTGGCACAGCTCGACCGTCTGCCGTTGTTGCGGCGCTAGGTGGCGGCCGGCTAGGACCTGAGCACGGACGAGCAGGCTGTGATCGTCTGGCCAACGTTCGAGGCAGTCACCTGGGCGGGCGCGGAACTGGCCGGGCTCCCACCGATGTCGTCGTGATCTTCCCCGACCGCGGTATTCGTGGATGATGTGGCATTCAGTCGCTTGTAAGGTTGTTGCTGTAGGCAATGATCGTGATTGGCCACACTCGGTCGCGTTGGAGATCCGCGATGCCTTGACATCACCTATGACTCTCCGTAGCGTCGCTAGCAGGGGGTTTATCAGGCCAGTTCACCTCGTTGGGTGATCGACACTTCGCGCCTGAGGGGGGATGCATGTCTGACGCGGCGTCCTCCTTGCTCGCCCCGGCCGAGTCAGCCGACTGCGCCCCGAACTGGCGGCGCCCATTCCAGCGCCTGGACAGGCTACTGGCCGCGGCTGTGGCCGAGGCTCGAGTACGGTTCGGTGCCGAGGCGGGGCGCGACTCGTTCCGGGGGCTTTACATCACCGAGGAGCTCGCCGCCGCCGCTCTGAACGGTCCGCTGGGAGAACCGCTGCGCACGCGCAGAGAGAGTACGCTCGCGCCGGGCTGGGCCGAGCTGGCGTCGTCGGACGACGGGTGGGCCTGGCTGCGGCGCACCTACGCCCTGACCGACAACGAACTCGACGTGGTGCTGATCGCACTGGCACCAGAGGTAGACCTGCGTTACGAACGGCTGTACGGCTACCTCCAGGACGACGTCAACCGGTGCCGCGCGACGGTGAACCTGATCCTGGACCTGATCAGCACGTCACCCGACGAGAAGCTGGTACGGCGGACCCTGTTCGCCGCTGACGCCCCTCTGCTGCGAAACAACATCCTCCAACTTGTCAGCGAGGAGCGGGCGCATCCTCCACTACTGGCGCAGGCGGTCGTCCTCGACGAGCAGATCACGGACGTCCTGCTGGCCGTCGACGGCCTCGACTCACAGCTGGCCGGGTACTGCCAGCTCGCGTACCCGCCTCCGGCGCGTTGGGCAGAGACGGCGCTCTCGCCGGCTGCCCGGCGAACGGTTCTGGATGCGGCGCGGGCCGCGCAGGGCCGCTACCCGTTGCGAATCCACCTGCACGGGCCAGTCGGGTCCGACCGCGCGGCTGCGGCGGTGGCATTGGCGGGGGAGTTGCGCGCCCCCATCCTCACGCTCAGAGCGGCCGATCTGCCGACCGCAGACGAGAAGGCCGCGCTCGTCGTGGCCCGCTCGTTCCGCGAGGCACTGCTCAAAGGGGCAGTGCTGTTTGTCGACGGCGAGAGTCTCCTGCCAGTCGGCTCGCGCGCGCGGTCGGCCTTGGTCGACGGCCTGGCTGAGCACGGTGGCATCACGGTGTTGGCCGGCACGCAGCCCTGGACGGCGGAAGGTGGTCCGGCGCTCGGTGCTCTCAATATCGCCGTAGGGCGAGCGGATCTGGCCACCCGCCGCGCCGCGTGGGCGCGCGAGCTCGACGAGGCCGGGACGACAGCGTCGACCGACCTTGTGGATACGCTCGCCGGTCGGTTCTCCTTCGGACCGGCGCAGATTGCCGAGGCGGTCGCGAGCGCGGCCACCGCTGCCGGCGCGGACCGGGGACCGACCGCGAAAGAGGTGTTCGCGGGAGCCCGGCGGCAGACAAGTCAACGGTTGGCGGTCTTGGCGCGCCGGATCGAGCCGACCTGCACCTGGGCCGACATCGTGCTGCCTCCCGATACCACCGCGCAGCTGAAGGAGCTCTGCGCCCGGGTCGGCTTGCGCTCGACGGTTCTGACCGAGTGGGGCTTCGAGCAGAAGCTGGCGCGTGGCCGAGGAACCACCGCCCTGTTCACTGGACCGCCGGGGACCGGCAAGACGACGGCTGCGGAGGTCGTGGCCGGTGAGCTCGGCTTGGATCTGTTCGCGATCGACCTGTCCGCGGTGGTCAGCAAGTACATCGGCGAGACCGAGAAGAACCTGGAGACGATCTTTGCGGCGGCCGCCGACGCGGACGCCATCTTGTTGTTCGACGAGGCCGATGCGCTGTTCGGTAAGCGCTCCGAGGTGCACGACGCCCACGACCGGTACGCCAACATCGAGACGTCGTACCTGCTGCAGCGGATGGAGCAGTACGACGGCATCGCCGTCCTGGCCACCAACCTGCGGCAGAACCTGGACGAGGCGTTCACTCGTCGGCTGCAGTTCATCGTCGAGTTCCCCTTCCCCGACGACGAGCTGCGCGAAGGGATCTGGCGGATCGCCTTCCCGCCCGGCGCACCACTGGCGGAGACGCTGGACGTCGTTGGCCTGGCCCACGATTTCCGGCTCTCCGGTGCCAACATCAGGAATGCCGCGCTGCACGCGGCGTTCCTGGCTGCGGCGCGGAGCGAGTCGATCGGTACTGCGCACGTCCGGCAGGCGATCTGGCGTGAGTTCCAGAAGATGGGCCGGGTGCCACCCGGTGCCACCGCGGAGCAGGTGTGGTGAGCCGCCGTGTTCCAAGACCTCGACGAGACCCTGAAGGCGATCCTGGACGACGCCTCGGCGCCGGCCGATCTGCGGGCGGCCGACGTGAGCTTCGATACGCCGGACAAGAACTACAAACCGGCCGAGGCGACGGTGAACCTGTTCTTGCACGACGTCTCGGAGAACCGCAGCCTCCGTGACGAGGCGCGGGTCCTCACCAGGACGAACGACGGCTACACCTCTCGGCTGCCGCCATTGCGCGTCGACTGCAGCTACCTGGCCACCGCGTGGTCCGCTCAAGCAGGCGGGCTCAAGGCGGCGGAGGAACACAGGCTGCTGGGACTCACACTGCTGTGGCTCAGCCGCTTCCCGGTCGTCGACGAACGCTTCCTCAGAGGCACCCTGGCGACCCCACCGCAGCCCTATCCATTGCCGACCATGGTCGCGCAGGTGCAGGAGAACCGGTCGAGCGGTGAGTTCTGGACCGCGCTCGGGATCGCGCCGCGGCCGGCGTTCCCGATCACGGTGACGATCACGGTCGAGCCGTACGACGAGGTTGAGGAGTTCCCGCCGGTCCAGAAGATCGACGTGCGCAGCACTTCGGTCGAGCACCCGTTGTTCCGCGGCGTGGTGACCGACCAGTCGCTCGTGCCGGTCCCGGCCGCCACAGTCTCGGTCACCGAGACCGGCGCCCAGGCGACCTCCGGTCCGGACGGGAAGTTCGCCGTACCTGGGCTCGAGTTCGGGACGTACACGTTGAAGGTGCGGGCGGCCGGGCGGCCCGACGAACAAGTCGCCGTGACGTATGCGGCCGACCATCAGACGCAGACGGTGGTCCTCTCGGGGCCGTAGGCCCCGGACGACGCGACCCACCGGCGAGCAGAACGGGAAAGGCGGAAGAGCAGCGATGGTCGACTACGCGACAGCAGCTCCCGGGATCCACCTGGAGGAAATCACCCCCGCGGGGCCTATCGCCGGCGCGGGGACGAGCGTTGCGGCGCTGATCGGCGTCACGGCGACGCTCCCCACCGGCGACGACCTGGGGAAGCCGGTGCCGGTCTCCAGTTGGAACGCGTACAAGGACAAACTCGGTGAGTACAAGAGCGGGCTGAACCTCCCGTATGCGGTCCGCGGGTTCTTCGACAACGGCGGCACGTTCGCCTATGTGGTGCCGATCAAGAACATGGACGGTCTGGACGGCGCGCTGGCACAGCTCAGCCGGCTGCCCGATGTCGGTCTGGTGTGTGTGCCGGGTCTGGTGGACCCGGCGCTGCAGAAGGACAAGGTGATCGAGCACTGTGAGGCCCTGGGCGACCGGTTCGCGATCCTGGACGGCGTCCAAGACAAGGACCCGCTCAAACCCGGGAACCCGCTGCTCACCCAACGGGCCGGGTTGTTGTCGGTCAACGGGTTCGGCGCGCTCTACTGGCCGTGGATCGTGATCCGTGACCCGGGCAGCACGACCGGGCAAACGATCCCGGTGCCGCCGTCCGGGCACATCGCCGGCATCATGGCGCGCTGCGACAGCACGGTCGGCGTACACAAGGCTCCTGCGAACGAGCAGATCCGTGGCGCCGTCAGCCTAGACTTCACGCTGAACGACACCGAGCAAGGCCAGCTGAACAAGCAGAACATCAACGCGCTCCGCACCTTCCCGGGTGGGCCGCCGCTGGTGTGGGGCGCGCGCACGCTGTCCGCCGACGTACCGTGGCAGTTCGTCAATGTCCGGCGGCTGGTGTCGTACGTCGAGGACTCGCTCGTGACCGGGTTGCGCTGGGCGGTGTTCGAGCCGAACACCACGGCGCTCTGGAAAGGGCTGGAGCGCTCGATCACCGAGTTCCTCACCCGGGTGTGGGAGGCGGGCGGGCTGTTCGGCCGGACCGCCAAGGAAGCCTTCTACGTGACGATCGACGAGTCCCTGAACCCCGCGCCGGTGCGGGAGCGCGGCGAGGTCATCGTCGAGATCGGCCTGGCCGTGACGCGGCCGGCCGAGCACATCATCCTGCGCATCGGCCTGTGGGACGGCGGCGCCAAGGTCAGCGAGGGCTGATCCCACGACGGCACCGGGCCAACGGCCCGGTGGAGTGGCAACTCGGGGTTGGGAGGCAAGGGGATGCCCCAGACAGGACAACGCGTCGACCCGTACCGCAGCTTCAACTTCCTGGTGGAGCTGGACGGGATCGCGCAGGCCAGCTTCACGGAGTGCAGTGGGCTCGGCTCCACCACGGAGGTGATCGAGAACCGCGAAGGCGGCGACAACACGACCGTTCGCAAGTTGCCAGGCAAGACGACGTACACCGACATCACGCTGAAGTGGGGCGCGACCACGTCGATGGAGCTGTGGGAGTGGCGGCTGCAGATCGTGCAGGGCCTGGTCGTCCGCAAGAACGGCTCGATCGTCGTCTTCGACTTGGCCAACCGCACCGAGGTCGTGCGGTGGAACTTCGACCGCGCCTGGCCGACCAAGTGGGAGGGATCGGCGTTCAACGCGAAGGGCAGCGAGATTCTCGTCGAGACCTTGGTCCTCGCGCACGAGGGTCTGGCCCGGGTATGACCGGCCAACTGGTCACCGAGGTGTCCTTCGAGCTCCCGAAGGGGTACGTCGACGCCGAGGGGACGTTGCATCGGTCCGGGAGGATGCGGCTGGCGACGGCCGCGGACGAGATCTACCCGCTGCGTGATCCGCGCGTGCAGGGCTGGCCGGCGTACCTGATCGTGGTGCTGCTGGCCAGGGTGGTCACGAAGCTCGGCAGCCTGCCGGACGTGAACCCGGGTGTGGTCGAAGGCCTGTTCTCCGAGGACCTGGCGCATCTGCAGGACCTGTACAACCGGATCAACGGCCTGACGCCGCACGTGGTCGCTGTCGTCTGTCCGCACTGCGGTGGGGACCACGAGGTGGAGGTGCCACTGCTGGGGGGATAACGGGCTACCCCTTGGACCGGGTCCACCAGGAGGCAGCCTTTCTCGGTCGGCACACGCACTGGACCCTGACGGAGGTGTTGACCCTGGACCATGCCCAGCGCCGGCAGTGGGTCCGCGAGGTGTCCGCTCAACTCGAGCTGAGCTGAGCGACGGGTGTTAGGAGGGGGACGGATGACCGATCCGGCAGGGCGTCCGCAGACGCTCGGGGAACGGCTGGCGCTGCTCGCCGAGCAGTTGCGCGTTCGCCATGTCGCCACCTTCTCGTGGGAACCCGGGTTCGCTCAGGTGCTGCAGAGGCTGGATGCGCTCGAGCAGTCGTGGGCGCAGCGGTTCGAGCGATGGGACGGCGCGGGGGAGTGGACCGAGCCCGGCGGACGGTTCTCTCCCGAGCCGCCGACGGCACGGGAGGACGGCGAGAGGGCGACGGCCGGCGAAACCGCAACAGTCCCTGGAACCACAGCAGCTGCTCGAGCGGACGCGCTCGGTGCGGTCGTCGGCCCGCAGACGGCCGCATGGCCGGCCGACGTCGTTCCGGTGGACGTCCGCGCCCGGCTCCGCGAGATCGCTGGTGCCGGCGCGGACGGCATGCGGGTGCAGGTCGACGCCGAGGCGGACACCGCTGCCCGGTCGCACCGCGCGGACGCAATCACCTCGGGTACGACGGTCAAGATGAGGTCCGGGCGGTTCCGGCCGGACACTCCGGAGGGCCTCGGGTTGCTGGCGCACGAGGCGACTCACGTGACTGCCTTGCTCGCCCGTGGCGCGGCGGCGCCCCCGAACACTCCGGGCCGAGTGGCGGCGGAAGAGGCCGCTGCGGCGCGGGCCGAGCTTGTGGCCCGGCGGCTTCCCGAAGCCGCCGGTGTCGAGCTCCCACGCAGGCACAGCGACCCGCCTCCGTACAACGATCTACCGGCTGCTGGTTACTTCAACAGTGCGACAAGAGCCTCGACCACGCCGATGGCGGTGACGCCGATGCGGGCGGATGCCGACCGGCCGGAGGCGTCGCCGACGGCAGGGGGCTTCGACTCCGAGGGTCTGCGGCTGCGGATCATCGAGGACCTGATGCATCGGTTGCGGACCGACTCCGAGCGAGGAGGCTGATATGGCCGCACCAGTCCAAGGACCGATCGGCCCACCCTCCCGACCGCCGGCCCACGACCTCCTGCGGACTCCACTACGGCTGGCGCCGCTCCCGGCCAGCAACGAGCTGGCCAAGGCCGTGCTGATCGACACCACGACCAACACCGCACACGTGGTGATGTACAACCCCGAGGAGCTGAAGGTTGAGCAGGGCAACCAGTTCGCCGAGGTCGGTATCCCCGGGCTGAACGCCTCCCCGCTGCAGTACGTCCGGGGCAAGAACCGCGTCCTGACGATGGAGCTGTTCTTCGACACCTACGAGTCGAAGGAGGACGTGCGACTCCACACCGCGCCGATCGTCCGGCTGCTCGACAAGCAGCCGCAGACGCTCGCCCCGCCGGTCCTGCTGTTCTCGCTCGGCCGGGTGCAGTTCCGCTGCGTGCTCACCGATGCCGGCCAGCGCTTCACGATGTTCGCGCCCGACGGGACGCCGGTCCGCTCGACCATGTCGGTTCGCCTGCAGGAGTACGTCGACGTGTCGCTCGAGATCAGCCAGGGCCTGTTCATCGGATCGCCGACCGCATCCGCGCTGGTGAACGTCGCGCTGACCCCGATCGTCGAAGCCATCAGCCCGTCCGCGGCGTCGGCAATGCACACGGTGCTCGCCGGCGAGACGCTCAGCGGCATCGCCGGCGCGTACCTCGGCGACCCGGCGCGCTGGCGCGAGATCGCCCAGGCGAACGGGATCATCGACCCGCTCGCGGTCAAGCCCGGAGCCTCGCTGGTGATTCCGGACGGATCGGGGCGGACGCCGTGAGCGCCCCGCCGTACGCGCCTCGCTTCGACGTCCGGCTGTCGGGCGTGACGCTGGCGGCCGAGCTGGCCGACCAAGTGCTGAGCCTGACCGTCGAGACCGACCTGGACCTGGCCGGCTCGTTCAGTCTGACCTTGCGCAACCACGACAACCAGCTCCTCGACTCGGCGCTGCTCGATATCGGCAAGACGGTCGAGATCCACCTCGGGTACGCGCACGACCTGGTCCCGGCGTTCCTCGGCGAGGTCGCGGCGATCGAGCCCTCGTTCCCGGCCGACGGGCCGCCGACGATCACGGTGTCGGGGTACGACAAGTCGTACCGGCTGCGGCACACGCCGCCACCGCCGCGCGCCCGCACCGACGTCAACGACAGCCTGATCGCGGCCGAGATCGCCGCCGAGCACGGACTGGTCCCGATCGTCGACCCGGTGCCGTTCCACGCCGAGCGGGTCCAGGTCGAGACCGACATGGCGTTCCTGAAGGCGTGCGCGAACCAGTACTTCTTCGATGTGTACGTCGAGTGGGACCGGCTGCACTTCCACTTCCCCCGGCCGCAGTTGTCCGCGCACGTCCTGGAGTGGGGGAAGAACCTGAGCAGCTTCAGCCCACGGATCTCGGCGACCGGCCTGGCCGGGGTGCAGCAGGTCCGGGTCTACAACCAGGAGCTCGCGCAGGCGCTCACCGTGACGATGCTGGCCGCGGACCTCGACCCGGACAACCTGGTCGAACGTCTTGGTACCTCGGTTTCGCAGCTTCTGATGTCCCTGGTACGCAAGGGGATCCGCCGCGAGGGGATCAGCAACCCGATCCAGGCCGCCATGGTGGCCAAGGCTATCTTGTCGAACCTGCTGGAGGGCCTCTACGAGGGCAACGGGTCCTGCATCGGCATCCCGGACCTGTCGGCCGGGCGGTACGTGACGATCGCCGGAGTGGGGAAGCGGTTCAGCGGCACCTACCGGGTGCGCAAGGTGACGCACCGGATCGACGCCAACGGGTTCCGGACCGACTTCTCCATCACCCAGCGCGGGCACTCGAGCCTGCTCGGGCTGCTGCGCAAGAAGCTGATCGAGACTCCGTCGCCGAACCAGGGTGAGAAGTTCTTCGGCGTCGTCCTCGGCGTGGTCGAGGAGAACAACGAGGTGCTCTCCGGTCAGCCCATGCCGGCGATCGGGCGGGTCAAGGTGAGCTTCCCCGGGCTGGGCGACAACTTCAAGAGCGGTTGGGCGCCGTGCGTCCGGCCGATGGCGGGCAGTGGCACCGGGTTCTACGCCTTGCCCGACAAGAACGATCAGGTCCTGGTCGCCTTCGAGTACGGCGACCTGTCGAAGCCGTACGTGCTGGGCGCGCTCTGGAACGCGCAGCAGAAGCCACCGGCCGACAACGCCGACGACAAGAACGCCAAGAAGGTGCTCAAGTCCAAGGCCGGGCACACCATCACCTTCGACGACACCGCGGGGGCCGCGGCGCTCACGATCAGCGCGGCCGGCGATCTCGCGATCAAGGCCAGCGGTGAGATCAAGCTCGAGGCAGTGGGAGGCAAGACGGCGATCACGATGGTCTCGGACGGGGTGGACGTGAAATGAACGAGGAGGGGACGCGATGACCGATCCGTTCGTGCTCACCACGGCGAGCAGCATCCTGTGCTCGCACGGGTTCGGCATCTCGGCCGGCAACACCGGCAGACTCAAGGTCGGCGGCAAGGAAGTCCTGCTCGCCGGGCTCGCCGGCAAGACCTTCACCTGCTCGATCCCGGACAACCCGAACACCGGCATCAAGCACTGCACGAAGGTCAGCACGGTCTCGGCCGGCGAGAAGTCCAGACTCACGGTCGGGAAGGTCTCCGTGCTGCTGGACGTGCTGGCCGGGCTGACGGACGGTGCACCGCCACCCCCGAACCTGGTCGTGGTCCCCAAGCAGGCTCGGTTGCGTGCGGCGGTGAAGCCGTGAGCGACGAGGTACTGGGACGGGGACTGTCGTTCCCGTTGCAGATCAGCGGCATCGGGCTCGCGGAGTCGGCGGGTGTGGCCCGGGTCGAGCAGTCGATCCGGATCATCCTGGGCACGCAGTACGGCGAACGCGTGATGCGTCCCGGTTTCGGTGCCAACCTGAAGAGCCTGGTCTTCGCGCCCAACAACGCGACCACCGCCAGTCTGGCCGGGTATTACGTGACCGACGCGCTGGCGCGGTGGGAGCCGCGGATCGACGTCCTGGACGTCCAGGTGTCCAACGACGTCGACGGGGCGCAGCTCGTGATCGAGATCCGGTACCGGCTGCGCGCCACCGCCCAGGAGCACCTGCTCGTCCTTCCCTTCCTGCTGGAGCGTGGCTGATGTCTCCCGAATCGCGCGGCGGCCGGATCGTGCCGCCCAACCTGGACGACCGGACCTGGCAGGAGCTCGTCGACGAGATGCGCGCGCTGATCCCGAAGTACGCGCCGCAGTGGACCGACCAGAACCCGTCCGACCTCGGCGTCACGTTGATCGAGCTGTTCGCCTGGCTCGGCGAGAGCATCATCTACCGGCTGAACCAGACGCCGGAGAAGAACTATCTCGCGTTCCTCAACCTGCTGGGGATCACCCGTGACCCGCCGACTCCCGCGTGGACATACCTGGCGTACGGCTCGTCGGTCGAGACTCCCGTGACGGTGCCGATCGGGACGCAGGCGCAGACGTCCGACCCGGCGGGTGGTCGGCCGGTGGTGTTCGAGACGGATGAGGAGCTCGTCGTACTGCCGACCACGCTCAAGGCGGCGCTGCGGGTCGGGCCGTTGGCGGCGGGCGCGAACCGAGCGACGTATCACCAGGTCTCGGCCGACCTGATCGGCCCGCCCACCGCGAGCCACCTGGTCGAGGTCCCGGCCGGACAGACGGTCGCCTTCTACCTCGGGTTCGATCGGCCGGTGACGGCTGAGCTGGCACTCGGGCTGCGGCTGTACCAAGCGGCGCGAACCGCCGGGGCGGCGACATTGCGGTTCACCTACTCCAAGGGCGACGTCGAACCGTTGCTGTGGCCGCCGGTGACGGCGGCCGGCGACGGGACCGAGGGCCTCCAGCACGACGGCGCGGTGCGGCTCACGGTTCCGGCCGACTGGACGGCGCAGCGGGCCGCGGGCGATGATCCGGCCCGGCCATGGGAGACCGTGACGCCGGAAGCCGACGCAGACCAGGTCACCGATCCGTTGTTCTGGGTCGGCGTGCTGATCGACGCGCCGGCCGCTGCCCCGTCGGCTCTGGCGATCGGGATCGACCGGCTGCTGTTCAACGCCGTCCCGGCCCGGACCGCGCTCTCGGTCCGCGCGGCGGAGGACCTCGGGGAGAGCACCGGCCAGATGTTCCAGGTCGTTGCCTTGCACAACCGTCCGCTGTACCGCCGGCCGGGCCTGACCGCGCCGTACGCCGACCTCGTGGTCCAAGTCGCGTCGGCGGCCGACCCGGCGAACTGGAAGGACTGGAAGCTGGTCGACGAGTTCCCGACCGGGGCGGGCGAGGTCTACCGGATCGACCCGGTCGCCGGCGAGGTGCGGTTCGGCAACTTCGACGAGCGGTCCGGCAAGGGCAGTGGCTCGGTTCCACCTCGGGGCAGCAAGATCCAGGCCCTGCGCTACCGGTACGTCGCCTCCGGGGCCGGCGGGAACGTCGGACCGAGTCAGGTCACCGTCTTCGGTACCGCGCCCACTGGGGTCCCGGTGAGCGGCATCGGATCGGTCACCAACCTCGGTCCGGCCCGAGACGGGAGTGACGAGGAACCGATCGAGGAGACGATGCGGCGCGCGCCGGAGGAGCTGCGGATCCGGTACCGCGCCGTGACCGTCGACGACTACGAGTTCCTCGCGCGGGAGGCGAGCATCGACCTGCGGGTCAGTAAATGCTTGCCGCCGCGGATCCATACCGATGACGCGCCCGGACAGCCGCCGCCGTGGAATGCCGGCGACCCGTGGACGTTCGGTGGACTGGTCCGGGCGCCGGGCACGGTCAACCTGATCATCGCTCCCGACCGGGACGTCGACGTACCGCGGCCGGAGCCGACGCAGGACCAGATCCGGCTCGTCCAGGGGTACCTCGACGCTCGCCGGGACCTGACCGCACGGCTCGAGGTGGTGGCGCCACGGTACCTGCCGGTGATCGTGAACGTGGAGATCATGGTGTGGCAGGAGGCGCTGAACGCGGGCGCCGACCGGGCCACGATCGAGGCAGAGACCCGGGCCAAGATCCAGCGGTTCCTCCACCCCACCCGCGGTGGGCCGGACGGCAGGGGCTGGACCGTCGGAGGTCCTGTCTTCACGTCCGACGTCTTCCGCGCGCTGATGCCGACCGAGGACCTCGGGTACATCAGCGTGCTGCAGGTGAAACCCGACACGCCCGCCTACCACTTCCCGCCGCTCGGTCCGGGCGGGACCTACAAGGGTGACGTCGAGCGGCCGTTCGCGTTGTCGCCGTTCGGGGCGTCGGTACGGCTGGCGGACTACGAGCTGGTCTGTGCGGCCGCCGACTCTGCACAGCTGGTCAAGACCACTCCGGTTCAGGTCTGACATGTCCGAGTCGAGCTACCTTGCGTACCTCCCACCGGTGCTGTGGCGGGACGACCCGCTGGTCGACGAGTCGGAGCACGGCCTGCGCCTCGGAGCGGCCTTGCGGATCTTCGAGAAGATCGCGACCGGGATGTCTGACGACATCCTGCTCGAGCACGTAGATCCGGAGGACCCCTCGAAGACGCATGTCCATCCCGCGCTGAGCGACGAGATCGCCGACCTGCACCGGCTCTTCGACCCTTGGACGACGCCGCCGGAGTTCCTGCCCTGGTTGGCGTCTTGGGTGGCGCTGGAGTTCCCGACCCTGCAGGGTGTCCCGTTGTGGGAGGAGTACCAGCGCCGCAAGGTGACGGCGGAGATCGCGCAGATTTACCGGCTGCGCGGCCGCAAGACAGGGCTGAACCAGTACCTCGAGCTCTACGCGGTCGGACAGGCGCGACCTCGGGTGAGCGTCGATGACGGTGCGCGGCTGTTGAGCGTGGTACCGCGGACCGGTGCGTTGTCCACGGTCACCGCGCTAGTCTCCCAAGGGCCTGTGGTGATCGCGGGCGTCGTGCGTTCTGAGGGACTGACCAGGCCGTGGTGCGTCGCCGCCGGGACTGACGGGAGTCTCTTCGTCGGCGACATCGGCCTGCCTGATACGGCGCAGGTGCAGGTGAAGCTGCCGAGCCGGGTATGGCACCTGGACCCCGCCGGCCGCTACGAGCTGTCGGGTGTGCCGCCGCGGCCGGCGCCGCTCGCCCCGGATGCCCCCAACCTGAAGGACGTTGTCTCGGTCGCGCTGGCTCCGGCACGGGGCGCAGTACCCGAGACGCTTTATGTGTTGACCCGCAGCGGCCGGTTGTTCGGCATACCGGCGCCCTTCCGCGGGGTTGCCGCGACACAGGTGGCGAACTTGGCGGTGGCTGGCACGGCGATCTGGATGGTCGCGCTGGCTGTGGATCCGGGGACCGGCGACCTGCTCGCACTTGATCGGGGCGGACGGCCGCCACAAGCGCCCGGACCGATGGTGGTCACCGTGCGGCCGACCAACCCGCCGACAGTTACTCGCACCACGCTGACCAAGGCTGTCGAGCCGTTGTCGATGGTGATCGAGTCGGACGGAACGCTGTTGATCGGGGACGGCGGGGACCAGGACCCGACCGATGCGGCGGGAATGCCCGGAAATCTACTGCGGGTGGATCGAAGGAACACGCCGTGGCGGGAGGCGGTCCTGCTGCCGCCGGACAATCCGTTGGTCGCGCCAGCGGCACTGGCGCGCACCCGGGACGGGCGCCTGTACGTGCTGGACGTGGGGCTCAAACCCTTCGCGCCGTCGGCGACCGATCCGTTCATCTGCCCGGTTGCCGAGCACGCCGCGATCCTGACCGTGGACCTGACTGCGAAACCGGCGGCTTCCACTCGGATCACCGCACCGGGCGAGTTCGTGTACCCCACCGGGATGACCGCGGTCGGCGACCGACTGGTGGTCAGCGACCCCGGGCAGCCGGAAACCTCAGGGCTCGAACCGTTCTGGGGCCGGGTCCGTCCGTTCGAGTTCGACGTGTCGATCCACTTCACCACGTCCCGGCTGCCGGATGACCCGGCCGAGCGCAAACGAGTGCTCGACCAGGCGGTCGGCAACATCAGCTCGATCGTCGAGGAGCAGAAGCCCGCCCACACGCTCTGGACCCTGAACACCTCGATTCTCTGACCGCACGCATCGACTCAGGAGGCAGCAGATGGCAGCGACCGGCGAGGAGCGGTCCGGTGGTTGAGGGCCTGGTACGGCGGACGCAGTACTGGAACCTCCCGACGCACACGGTGCGGGCGGGGGCGACCGGACATGGCGAGAGCCTGATCGATCTCGAGGAGTACCTGCTGCCGATGACGGACGCACGTGCTTCCGCTTTGCACACGTGGGGCGTCGCGCAAGGGCTCGAGGTGTCCGCGGCGGTTGGTGCCGGCGAGGTAACGGTGTCCCCGGGTGTAGCGTTCGATGCGTCCGGCCGGACGATCGTGCTGTCCGCGGCGGGTGTCGCGGTGACAGACCCAGCGGTGGACCCGACGGCAGTCCTCGACATCGAGACAGTCGCCGTCGGCCCGGCCGGCGTGGTTCTTCCAACTGCTGGATCGGCTGGGTCCTGTGTGCTGACGCTGACGTGGCGCGAGGTGCAACGGGACAGCGGGAACTCGCCGACCCTGCTCCACGCCCCGTGGCTGCGTCTCCTGCCGGCGAACACATTCCCAGACAGCGGCGAGCAAATAGTCCTGGCCAGCCTGGAACTGAGCGCCGCCGGCCTGGTCACCAGCCTGGCCCCGGGCCTGCGACGACTCACGGCTTCCCCGACAGGACGCGTCGAGCTCCGAGCACCGCAGTCAACGGTCGGATCGGTCGGCCAAGCTCCGGTCGCGACACTCGGCGCAGAGCCGAACGGCGATGTCCTACTAGAGCTGCTAGCCGGTGCAATACCTGCGTTACGGGTGTCGGCCGACTCTGGCGACGCTCGGCTCTCCGGCGCTCTGACGGCCGCGTCGCTAACGGCCGACGGCGCTGCGACGGTCGGCAGCACCCTGTCGGTCGGAGCTGCTGTCTCGGTCGCGGGGGAGTTGCTGGTCGGGGGACCGGTTCGGACCGGCATGCTCGCCGTTGGGCTCGGCGACGCGGCATCGGCGCGGGACGTGCATATCGAGGGGACCGAAGTACACAGCGGTGGTCCCGGAGGCGGGTACTCGTTCTCCGACCGCGAGATGAGCTCGTTTGTCGAGACCCCCGAGAGCGGTCAGCGCTGGGTCTGGTACGCCAAGGCCGGCGAAGCCCGCCTGTGGTCGCACGAAGATGTGCTCAAGGTCCGGCCCGGGGCGGTCGCGGCAGCAAGCTCCGACGGCGTCGGCCTGGACGTGTTCCGCCGAATGCGGGTGCGGTCGAACGGGACCTTCTCCGCTGGGATCTGGTTCCACCAGGACGCCGACCGGGGCTTCGTGGGCATGCTCGACGACACGCACGTCGGCTTCTACGGTGCGAACGGCGCGGGCTGGGGCATCGTGATGGACACAGCCGGTGCCGGCGTGGGTATTGGCATCGGCGCCGCCGCAACGGCGGCCCGGCTGCACGTCGACGGGTTCACCGCGATTCGTGCCGCCGGCCGGATCAGCCGGCCGGGTGGGCCCTTCCCCACCCCGATCTTGTTCCGGGGTGTGGGTGTGGAGGCAAGCGGTGACATCGGCATCCGCTCGACCGGCCAGCTCTGGGCTGGGCAGTTCGAAGGCGATGTCAGGGTCAACGGCACGCTGTCGAAGTCCGGCGGCGGATTCACCATCGACCATCCGGTCGATCCGGCCGGAAAGTACCTGTCGCACTCTTTCGTCGAGTCGCCGGAGATGCTGAACATCTACGCCGGCAAGCTCGTCACCGACCTCGGCGGCTTCGGGTGGATCGAGCTGCCGCCGTACTTCGAGGCCCTGAACCGCGACGTCACGTGCACGCTGACCCCAGTGGGCAGGGAAAAGCCCCACGTCACGGTGGTCGGGGAGATCTCGGGCCACCGGTGGCAGGTCCGGTCGGATCCTGGCCGAGTCACGGTGCACTGGCTGGTCACCGGCGTACGACAGGACCCGTGGGCCAACGCCCACCGGATCGTCCCCGAGACGCCGAAACCGGGGACCCAGGACGCTCCCTTCCTGCACCCGGAGCTGTACGGCGCGGCGCTCGAGCAGGAGCTGTTTGGCCAGCCGGTTGCTGCCGGCAACGAGTCGACGGAGTGATGGCGATGAGTGATGAGCGGTTGCAGGCGCGGTTGGGGGAGCTGCGGCGGGAGTATGCGCTGGGTGAGGGGCAGTTGCGGGAGCTGCTTCAGCAGGAGTCGGCGTTGCGGGAGACCTTGCTGCGGATCAGCGGGGCGATCCAGGTGCTCCAGGAGCTGGCCGACGTACCGGAAGAGACCGAGCAGGACGAGCGGGTGCTGAGGGTTCGGTAGGCGCGAGAGGAGAGATCGATGGGTATCACCGGCCTGGTGCGGACGCAGTACTGGAACGTCAGTGGCCCGAATCCGACACCGCGGTCAGGGATGACGTCGCGCGCGGAGTCGCGGACCGATGTCGAGGGGTATCTGCTGGCCGCGGACGCGGCGCGGAACGCGGCCCTGTACGGGTACGGCGTGGCCGGCGGGCTGCAGGTGTCCGCGACCATGGGGTCGACCGGGATCACGCTGGCCCCCGGCGTCGCGGTCGATCTGGACGGGCACATCGTCGTACTGGCCGAGGGCGGCTTCGCGATCGTCGATCCGTTCGTGGGCCCGACCGGCGTACAGAACATCCCGACCGTGCAGGTGGCGTCGACCGGGGTCACCTTCGAGACCACCGATCTGGCCGGCGACCTGCTGTTCACGATCACCTGGCGGGAGGTCGAGGAGTCGACCACCGGACTCCTGGTGCTGCACCAGGCGCCGTGGTTGCGGCTCGTGGACCCGGCGACGTTCGTGGACGACGGTCTGCAACTCGTGCTTGCAGCGGTCAGTTTGGGCGCCGGGGGAGTCGTCGACGGTCTCCAGCCCGGGGCGCGTCGGTTCGTCTCAGCTCCCGCGAGTCGTGTCGAGCTCCGCATGCCCAGCCTCGAAGCGACGGGATCGGCAGTGACGCAGCTGCCTACTGCTGAGCTCGCCGCTCGCACCGATGGCGGGGCGGACCTCAACGTCATGGCGTCGACCGGACCCAGTCGGCGGGCTCTCTCGGTCCTGGGCACTGGCGAAGTCGATCTCGCGGCGGGCCTTCGCGTCAGTGGGTCGACGTCGCTCGCCGCGGGCCTGACGGTGGCCGCCGGGGTCCAGCTCGACAGCGACCTGTCCGTGGGAGCGAACCTGACTGCGGGCGGCGACCTTGCGGTGGCCGGAAGCTTGGCGCTGGACGGTCACCTCACTGCGGCTGGAGAGCTTCGGGGTCTGAGCGCGACGGTGACGGCGCTGACCGTCAACGGTGAGGCCGACGTGATCAGGCTCACCGCGAGTGGTGACGCCCAGCTGACGAAGCTCTCGGTGAGCGATGATGTCCAGCTCGGATCGGATCTCACGGTCTCTCACAACGTCTTCGTCCAGGGCCGGGTGGGCGTCAACAAACCCAATCCTCAGTTCGCGATCGATGCCGCCGGCACCATTTGCGCGACCGTGTTCTGCAACCCGTCCGATCTGCGGGTCAAGTCGGATGTCCGGGAGTACGTCGGCGTACTCGACCGGCTGGCCGACGTCCGGGCGGTGAACTTTGTCCGGGCCGGGACCGGCGACGGGACTCGGCACGCGGGGATCGTCGCACAGGACGTCGCCTCGTCGTTCCCGGAACTCGTCGTACCGATGGGACCGGACGGGCTGATGGCGGTGGACTACTCCGGGCTGGCCGGCGTACTCGTGGGTGCGGTCAACGAGCTGCGGGCCGCGACCGAGGCGCTGTCCGCGCGGGTGGCCGACCTGGAGGACGGGGCGGTGGAGGACGGCGACGATGACCGCGGGTGAGGAGCTTGCCGCCGAGTTCGACGAGTTCGATCTCGACCTGGCGTTCGGCGAGCTGGGCGGTCCGCAGGACATTGTTCTGTACCTGCCGACCGGCCGCGACATCCCCAACGAGACCTGCAACACCCAGAACGCGACGTGCCCGAACACGTGCCACGCAACCTGCCCGGCCACGTGTCCCAACACCTGTCACGCAACCTGCCCCAATACCTGTCGTGCGACGTGCCCCGACACGTGTCGTGCGACCTGCCCCGATACCTGTGGTGCCACCTGCCAGGAGACGTGTGGTGTCTGCCAGACCTTCGCGAACACGCACTGCTTCACGTGCCGATCGAATTGCCACGAGCCGTGATCGCGGCAGAGGTTGCCGAACACGTCGCCATCAGGGTCACTGACCCGGCGGTGCTGGCCGACGCGATCGAGGCGTCGGCGAGGCAGTCGCAGTACGCCGCCCTGCTGCCGTGGCGACCGGCGAGCCTGGCGCACGGGTCGGCCGGGACCGCGTTGCTCTGCGCAGAGTTCGACCGCCGGTTCCCTGACCAGGGCTGGGACCGGAGGGGACATCAGCACCTCGCGGCGGCTTCGGCGGCGGCCGAACCCTATGACCTGTCGCTGTTCTCGGGTCTGGCTGGAGTCGGGTTTGCGGCGGTCCAGCTCGCGGCGGGTCGACCGCGGTACGGGCGCTTGCTGAAGACGGTTGACGTCACGCTGTCGCCGTACGTCGAGGAAGCCACCGACCGGTTGGCCGGCGCGGACGGATGCGCAGCCGGCGAACACGATCTCGTCTCCGGGCTGACCGGGGTGGGCGTCTACCTACTTGCCCGGCACGCTCACGGCGGCGACGACGAGCCCCTGATCCAGGCACTCTCCGGCCTGGCTCGGCTGCTGGCAGATGACAGCCACCCTCGGCGCTGGCACACCCCCTTCGAGCTGACCGCCGGGACCCTGCGGACGACATACCTGAACGGCCACCACAACTGCGGCCTGGCCCACGGCGCTCCGGGTCCACTGGCGCTCCTCTCACTCGCACTCCTAGCCGGTGTCGAGGTCCCCCAAACCAACCAGGCGGTCGAACTGACCGCCGACTGGCTGGTCGCCCATCAAACCACGTCAGGCGGCACACCCGACTGGCCTGACGCCGTCGCCCTGGACCCCGCGGATCTTGAGGTGGGCGGCGAGGAGCCCGGTCGAGCGGCGTGGTGTTACGGGGCTGTTGGGGTGTCGCGGAGTCTTTGGTTGGCGGGGACTGCGCTGGGGCGGAGCGATTGGCGTGAGCTTGCGGCCGAGACGATCCGTGGGATTGCGCGGCGGCGTCCGGAGCAGTGGTGGTTGGAGACGCCAACGTTCTGCCACGGAAGCGCTGGACTGCTTCAGGTACTGCGTCGGTTCGCCGTCGATCTCTCCGACCCCGCGCTCGACGGCACCGCCGAGAAGTTGGCCGCCGACATCGCCGCGACCTACGACCCGGACTCGTTGCTCGGCGTGCGTGGGATCGAGCCCGGCGGCGTACTCGTGGATCATCCGGGACTGCTGGACGGCGCCCCCGGGATCGCGCTCGCGTTGCTCGACCTGCCGGGCGAGAACGCCTGGGACCGAATGTTCCTCCTGTCATGAGCAACTACCGGGTGCTCAGCGGCCTCGTCGTCCGTGCACCGCTGCTACCAGCCACGACCTTCGCCGACCTCGGCACCGACTTCGACGCCGAACGGTGGCTGGCCGACCCCGAGGTCGAGTTCGCCCTAGCAGTCGCCTCACCGGACCTGACCGCCGCGCTGGCCTCGGCCCCGTCGCCTGCCAAGGCCCCACCGACCGCCCTGGCCGCCCAGCAGCGTTACCTGATCCGGGCCGCTACCCGCCCCACCCCGTTCGGCGCCTTCGCCGCGCTGGGCCTGGCCAGCTGGGCTGAGCACACGGACCTTGAGGTCGGTCCGGTACGTCGGCCCACGCGGACTCGACCGGACATGCAGTGGTTGTCGGAAGCGATTGAGGAGTTGGGTCGAGCCCCGGGCCTGCGCGTCTACGCCAACACATGTGCGTTCGAGCACGCGGGCAGGATCTACTTGGCCGACCCAGGCACCGGCGGAGCCCGCTCCGGACCGGACGTGTCAGTGCGCGCGACCCCGGTGGTCCGCCGGGCACTAGCACTCGCTCGCGGCAAGGGGATGTCCACCGCTGAGCTACGCGGGCACCTCCTCGCCGAAAGCCCAGCTGCGACACCCGGGAAGGTAGACCGCCTCCTGAGTGGACTGTCCGAGCAGCAGTTCCTGCTCCCGGCGTTGCGCCCATCCCTGATCGGCGACCCGTTGGCGCGGGTAGTGAGCGAGCTCAACGTGACCCAGGCGGCTGAGGTGGAGCAGTTGATGGAGGTGGGCGCGGCCTGTCGCCGGGTTGACCTCGCCGACGCCACTACCGCCACGGCAGCACTCGGCGACGCCAGGGCGGTCCTGGCGGCGATTCAGGATCGTGGGGCTGACCTACAAGTGGATACGGGCCTACCGCTGTCCCGGACCGGGGTGGGCATGGCGGTCGCCGACGACGTCGGCCGCGCGGCCGACCTGCTGTTCCGCCTGCATCCGAACCCTGGGTGGACGCCGCTGGCCGGTTACCGGGCGGCGTTTCATCGGCGGTACGGGGCTGACGGCCGGGTGCCGCTGCTCGAGCTGCTTGATCCGCGGTTTGGGCTCGGGCTGCCGTCGGCTCACCGTGGGGATGGAGATTCCGGGGGATCGGCCGGACGAGTGGAGGTGCTGCGAGAGCTGGCCGCTGAGGCGATTCGTGATGGCAGCCGTGAGGTGGTGCTTGATGAGCAGCTGATCGAGCGGCTGTCGGGTGGGGTTGTGGACGCCGAACGCCTGCCGGTGTCGGTTGAGCTGAGTGTTTTTGTTGCCGCCAGCAACCGCGCGGCGATCGACCGGGGTGACTACCTGTTGGTGGTCGGTCCGAATCTTGGTGCGCAGGAGGCTGGGCGGGGGCTCGGGCGGTTCGCGGATCTGCTCGGAGCGGAGGCGCGCGAGTTGCTGGACGAGGTGGTTGCCCAGGAGGCCGCAGTACGCGGTGGCGACGAGGTGGTGGCTGAGCTGGTGTATCGGCCGTTGCGGGCTCGGACGGCGAACGTCGCCGTACGTCCGATGGTGAGGGAGTACGAGCTACCGGTCGGCGTCGCGCCGACGCTTCCGTCCGATCGGGTCGTGCAGGTGGACGAGCTGTCGGTGGGATTGGTGGACGGCCGGTTCCGGGTGTGGTGGGACGCGGTGGATCGACAGCTCGTCCTCACCGCGGGACACATGCTCAATCCAGCCGCAGCGCCGCCGGTCTGTCGGGCGTTGCTGGAGTTGACGACGGACGGTACGACGTACCTCTCGGATTTCGACTGGGGCGCGATGAGCGGGATGCCGTTCCTGCCGCGCGTCCGCCACGGCCGGGTGGTGCTGTCGCCGGCGCAGTGGCGGCTGAGCCCTCGTGATGCCGAGCGGTTCGAGGCCTGGCGGGCGGAGTGGCAGGTCCCGCGACTGGTCTATCTGGCCAGCGGCGACAACCGTCTGCTCCTGGACCTGGACGACTGCTCGCACCAGGCACAGCTGCGCGCGGCGATGGGTCCGCATTCGCTGACCGTTCAAGAGGCGCTGCCCGGACCCGACGATGGCTGGCTCCCCGGTCCGCGCGGCCTGCTGATGACGGAGTTCGTCGTACCCCTTGTGCGCTCGCGTCCTGTCCCACGGATGAAGGCTCGAACCGTGCCGAGACAGCAGGACTCGCACCGCCTGCGCCCGCCGGGGTCCGACTGGCTCTACCTCGCGCTCGACGGCCCCCAACGGACAGAGGACGAGCTCCTCATCGGTTCCCTCGGAGACCTGGCCGACGGGATGGTCCAGCGCGGCGACGCCGACGGCTGGTTCTTCGTCCGGTACTCCGACCCCGACCGCCAACTGCGCCTGCGTCTCCACGGCGACCCCGCCGTACTCGTCGAACGCGTCCTGCCCGAGGTGACCCGATGGGCGGCGTATGCCATCGGATCCGGAGCGCGGACCCGTCTCGAGCTCAGCACCTACGAACGCGAGATCGCACGCTACGGCGGCCCGGAGACAACCGCGGTATGCGAGGCGATCGCCTGTTGTGACAGCTCGGCCGTCCGCGACCTGCTGCGAGCGTCCAGACAGCTGAGTCGCGACGAGCTCGGGCTTGTCAGCATCGCCGACTTGCTGGCATCGCTGGCCGGCCAGGACGACGCCGAGCGAGCACGATGGGCCAGCGCACTTGCCGGTCGGGAGACCTCGGCCGGCCCAAGGTTCCGCGAACGCAAGGACCAGATGAGGGCTCTGCTACAAGGCGCCTGGGACAAGGCCGGCTGGGACAAGGCCGGCGACACCATCGAGGTGGTGCTGGCCCGTCGCCGGGCCGCGCTAGAACCCCTCGTCGAATCCCTGCGGTCCTACTGGACCGACGGCATCGGACTGCAGTCACCCGAGGACTTGGCTCCCAGCCTCGTCCACCTCCACGCCAACCGCCTCGGACTCGATCACGCCACCGAACAGCTGACCCTCGGCCTCCTCGTCCGTACCCTCCGCTCGCTGGCCGCCTACCGCCCTACTACTTGAGGTCGTCGATGTGCGACTTCGCCTTCAGCAGATCCCCGGTCGACGCCTTCCCCTCCTCGGCCTTCGCCATGATCGCGAGGATCGTGTCGAGCTTGCCCTGGATCAGCGCCTTCTCCAGCTGGGTCAGGACGATCGGGCCGTTCGCCTTCTCCCATTCGTCGGCCTCGTACAGCAACGTGTAGATCTCGATCGCGGCGTTCACGATCGAGGAGGCCTTCACGTCCTCGATGCTCGCGCCGTCGGCCAGCTGCTGGTAGACGGTGAGGGAGTGCCAGATGTCGATCTTGTTCATGTAGTGGAAGTTGGCGGGCTGCTGCTGCTTGGCGGTGATCCACCGGTCGAGCTGGTCGCGCCGGTACCGCAGCAGGGCCCCGACCCAGGCGCGGGACTCGCGGAACGAGGTGTTGAGGAACGGCTCAAGGTCGGATGCCTGCTTGAGTGCGCCGGCGCTGCCCTTGAGCAGCTCCGCACCGAGCATTCGGCCCTGGTTCTCGGCGATCATGTCGTTGATCGCGTCCTGCCCGAACACCTCGAAACCTTCGAGGTGCCACAGCTCGTAGGCCAGGAAGAGCTCACGCAGTCCGAGCTGGTTCTGAGCGGCGTACTTGACCCCGGTGGCCCAGTGCATGAGCTGAGAGATGTTCTTGCCGCCACCGAGGACGTCGGCGTCGAAGTCGGCGATCTCGGTGTTGGCGGCGCCGATCAGGAACGGTATGTCGAGGTAGCCGAGCTTGTCGGTGTTCTCCTTGCCGAGAATGTCGGTCGCGGCACCGAGCTTCGTCGGCAGGGCAAGGATGTTGGCGAACATCGGCAGCGCCTTGAGCCGGCCGAGCTGGGCCGGCAGTTGCTGTCCGTTCAGCCAGGTGATCGCCTTGATCTCCCATTCACTGGTGGGCAGACGCCACGCGCCGCCCTTGACCCGCACCACTAGCCTCTCGTGGCCGCCGACGACTGCGGTCGCTCCCTCGAGCGCGGCGCCGATCCGCTCCTCGGCGGCCTCCTTGCCGCGAGCCGTGGTGGGGGAGGCGAAGTAGTCCGCGAGGTACTTCGTCGACAGTCGCTGGTAGAACTTCGATGACGTGTCGATGCTGCCCGGGGTCTTGGCGCGGGCGGCGGCCTCGGCCTTGATGAACGCCAGCACGTCCCGGGCCTTGGCCTCGGCGCCCTTGTCGTTGCGCTCGATCGGTTGCTCCCCGAGCAACCAGAGGGCGTAGTCCTGTTCCGACCCGCTCATCTCCGAGCGAATCCGGTCCGCCAGTCCCTCGTTGTAGA
Organism: Kribbella sp. NPDC050281; assembly: GCF_040655855.1. Lineage (NCBI taxonomy): Bacteria > Bacillati > Actinomycetota > Actinomycetes > Propionibacteriales > Kribbellaceae > Kribbella > Kribbella sp. NPDC050281. Next base: position 35,802 of record NZ_JBFAKS010000045.1, read on the forward strand.
CCTTGGCGTACTGACGCTTGAGCTTGTTGAGCAGCTGGAGCTGGCGGCCGAACGGGAGGAGTACGGCGTACACGGCCTCCTCGTCGGTGCCGTCAGGTTCCACCGCTTTGCGGAGGCGTTGGGCGGCGCTGAGCAGCTCGGCATCGGTCGTCGGCGGCCCGGCCAGGATCGCCTGGTCGCTGGTGGGGTCGCCGAGGTTGATCAGCTGGAGCGCGTACTCGAGCTCGCTGCCGCTGAAGTCGTCGCGGATGTCGGCGACGAGCTCGGCCTTGTACCTCTGCCGGTACTTGTCCTGGAGGCGTTTGACCGCTTCCGGATCACGACCGACGCGTTGCAGGGCGCGGTAGACGCCTTCCTCGTCCGTGCCCCAGCCCTCGACGCCCTTCCGCACGTCTTTCGCGATGCGGTCGTAGTCGAGAGTGTCGGCGAAGGTCTGCACCGGTGCGCCCGCTGGTGTGACTTGTCGGCGGATGGGCGCGCCGGGCTGCCTTTGTTGCTGCGTCACGTGCACAAGCTCGTGCGCGAGCAGCCGCTGACCGGCGGCACCAGGCGCGTATTGCCCACGCCCGAAGACGATGTTGTTGCCGACGGTGTACGCGCGCGCACCGAGCCGTGCCGCCGACTCGGCGCTCCGCGGACCACTGTGGATGCGGACTTGCCCGAGCCCTGCGCCCAGCCTCGGCTCGAAGAACGCGCGTGTCGAGGCCGGTAGCGGCGCACCTGTCGCAGCGGTCGATCCACCAGGCGGCGCCGTGAGAGTTGCCGACTGATTGCCGTCGCCGAGCGGCTCGGTGCCGAGGATCTGCTCCGTCCGGCGATCCGCCTCCACTTCGCTCGGATCGTCCACGCGGCTCACCGCGAGACCGGACGTCCCGGGATCGCCGACGTCTGCTTGCAATAGGCGTCGGACGCTCTGATTGCCGATCTTGCGCTGCAAATGGAGGATCGAGCTTGCGGGGAGTTGCCGATGCTCTGCCGCTTCTTGTGCTGACTCCGGCATCGGTGAGCTCTGTTGGGATACCCGGGATTCCCGTGCGAAGGTCCGCATGGTCGGCCGCACCTGCTCTCGACTGTACTAGGCGACGATTTGATCGACGGAGTCCAACGGGACGAAGACTGGCTCCCCGGGATAGGCAGCCGTGAGCACGCCGGTCAGCTCGAGCCGCGACTTGGTGAACAGCTTTGCCCACTTCACTCCGCGCCGGAGCGCGCCACCCAGGTCGATCAGCCCCTCCTCGAGGCCGGCCATTCGCGCGTCGTCCAGGGCCAGCTCCTGGGCGGCCCGGCGGGCCAGTTCCGGGTTGCGTGCCTCCAGCTCTCGTAGCTCCGTGTCGACCTCGAGTTCGAGTTGCGCGAGCGGATCGACCATGGATGGCGCCGGCACGACACCTTCGAGGCGGTCGCCGAAGGTGCTCGTCCCCAGCAGCGCGTCGAGCCGAGCCTTCTCCTCGTCGTACCCGGGCGCACCTTTCTGGACGATCAGATCGAGCAGACCGGCGACAGCCGGACTCAACAGCGAGTCGTGCAGTGCCACATGTTGGACGAAGCCTCGCACCGGCAGATCGTCAGCGTTGAAATTGTGGCAGTGAATGTCGACGACAGGTCCGGTCATGGTCGGTCCCTCACCGCCCGCGAAGCGACTTGGCGATCAGATAGTCCAGAACCCTTTGAGTCTTGTTCAACGGGCTATTGTCCACGGGCAGCGCCAGGTCGGTCACGAATGCGGTCAGCGCTTCCTGTTCGGTGACCGCTTCCGCCGGTGGCGCAACGATCGACAGTTCGAGGAAGTCGATCTCGTCGTCGACCCGCCAGCGTTCGGCGCGCACCTCACTGCTTACCCCCGTGACCTTGAACTCGTCCCAGCGGGTCGCAGCGAGCGGTGGAAGCAGGCTGACCGCTGCGAGGTTGACCCTGCCCGGGCCGCACGCACTGAGGAACTTCAGTTGCTCGTCGCTGAACAGCTGGGCTGCCGGGAGCTGACCGGTCTGGGCAGTGGAAAGTCGCGCGTCGGACCACTTCACGGTCATCGACGTTGCGAGCGACCGCTTGAGACCTGACCAGTCCGCCTCGATCTTCAGTTCCTCACGCTCGGGCTCGCGTTCCCGGTCCGCGAAGTAGTCCGGATGCAGCTGGGACCACCGGCTGGGCCGGAGTTTGATCGTCGAGTCACCCGTCGTTTCGGACTTGCCGCGCACTCGTAGCACGACTCCGATGTCGAGCAGCGCCGTCGTCGCCGCCGCTGGGGTGACGTCCTCGCAGAACACCACCGCCCACTCTTTGGCGTCCGTGAGCTCCAGCTGGGTGACAGCGTCGTCGATCTGTGAGCCGGACTCCTCGGCCGCCAGAGTGATTTTGATTTCCACCGTCTTCGGCTGCATTGATCCTCCCGTGATGCCGAGGTGATCAATCCACACGCCGTGACAGTGCAAGGAGTCCTGCCACCAGCAGCGGCCCCGGGACGCACGGACTGCGCACCCGCCCCCATCGTCGACGCCGACCGACCGCAACCCCCAGACGCCTCGTCACGATGCAGCGTCAACCTTCAACAATCCTCCCGCTCCAATGCGCCGTCAAGGAAGCAAGTGTTTGATATGCCGCGTTCGCGGTTGGGCTGTAATTCAAGCATCAACTGTCGACGCCTCTGCTGGAGCATTCATTTGATGAATTTATTCGTCAGGTTCCGGGCTTTACCAGAATTGTTTCCCGATGCGTTCTCGTGGTGGAGGGTTGTTTCGGAGGCGTGGCGATGACCACTGATGCCCCGGCCGCCTGCGCCACCGAAGCCCGTGCGCGGTTTCCGGCCGACACTGTGATCATCGACGCCGACGACCGACGTACGCCGGCCGCCGCGTACGGGACCAGCACGATGATCCGCATCGGCCCGGACGGCCGGCTGACCCTGCATCGATCGGGTATCCAGGACCAAGCGGCGGGTGGACCCGACGTACTCCTGGACCGTCTGCGCGAGTTCAGATCCGCGATCGCGGTCTTGGACGGATCGACCAGGTCGCCGACGGGCAATACCTATCTGTCTACCGCGGTGGCTGAGGATGGCGAACCCAAGCAGCTGGTGCCGAAGACGCGTATCCGGCTGGAGTTTGCGCGAGTGCCGAACAAGAACGCGGACGGGCCACGGGTGTACGACGTCGTGCGAGCGTACGTCGGCTGCAACAGCCTGGGCACAGCCGCCGCGGCGGACGAACTGCTGACCGGCGGGAGCCTGTGGATCGGCGGAATCGGTGGGACCCAGGTCGGCTGCCGACCGCCGCTTCGGGACCAGGAGGAATGGTTGAAGACGTTCCTGACGAGCAAACCCTCCTGGCGGCTGAACGGCGACGAGCTCATCCTCGCCACAGGCGGTACGACGATCACGCTGCTGGACCGGAAGATCGCCGAACCAGACTTCCCACTCGACGGGATCAGGTGGGAGGTCGTCAGCACCATCACGAACGCCGATCTGCGCCAGTACCACCATCACGCCGAGCAGGCGTGGATCAGCTTCGACGGAGGGCGCCTGACCGGCTGGACCGGATGCAACGAACTCTCCGGCACCGTCACCCGGAACAACACAGAGCTCACCTTCGGCAGCGTCGCCACCACCGACCGCGCCTGCCCAGCCGAAACCGCCGCGATGCAGGCCGCAATCCCGGCCACCCTCGGGCCTGCGGTCACCTACACCATCGACTACAACCAGCTGACCCTTCTGGCCCCGTCCGGCATCGGCCTCGACCTGAAAGCGGGGCAGAGCAGCTGCCCGTTAGCTCTTGCTGGCAAAGGATTTGGTTGAGGTGTGGTGCGCAAGCCTTGTCATCATCGTCTGGGCCGCAGACATGTCAATCGGGGGCGTACCAGAGACTGCCACCGTGATGGATCCTCAGGCCTGAGGGACCAGTGATGCGACGAGTGCCTGGGTGAGGTCGTCAAGGGATGCGACGACAGTGCTTGCCAGGGCGAGGGCGTCCGGCTGGGGTGGGTAGGTCGGATTGGGGATGGCGATGACGCGGACTCCTGCTGCGGATGCGGAGCGGAGGCCGTTGCTGGAGTCTTCGATCGCGACGACTCGGGACGCGTCGGCTGCCAGCCGTCGTACGACGTCGTTGTAGACCGCTGGTGAGGGTTTGCCTGCCGTGACTTCCTCGGTGGAGACCGTGACCTGGAAGCGGCCGGCCAGGTCGGCGGAGTCGAGCACGGTCGCGATCAGCTGCCGGGGCGACGATGACGCCAGGCCCAACGGCCAGTGGTTCGCGAGCCGCTCCACTGCCTCGATGGCTCCGGGTAAGAGCGGCAGGTTCTTGCGGTAGCGGGCGACCATGGCGTCGATGACCATTGCGGCCACGTCCTCTGGCCGGCCAGGTACGCCGATGACATCGATCAGGTATGCGGACCATTCCGGCGTACTCATGCCCTGCAGAGCCCGGGTCGCGTCCGTAGGCCAGGCTCGACCGGCGTCTGCGACGACACCTCGCCGTATCTCTTCCCAGAGCGGCTCGGAGTCGACCAGGACCCCGTCCAGGTCGAAGACCACGGCTTGTACTTCGTTGGCTGTGGCCACCTTGCTGGACTCAGCCTCGTGCCGGCAGCTTTGCGTTGTACTGGCTGATGGCCGCGACGAGGGCAAGCCCGGCGGCCTCGACGACATCGGTGGACGACGCCCGGACCGTAACCCTACGGCGCGGCAGCTCGACTTCGAGCTCGACCTCTCCGACGGCCTCGCTGCCCGGGCCGACTGAGTAGGCCCGGAACGCGACGACCCGCGCCTCCACTCCCGTTGCCTGCGAGATCGAATGGCACACCGCGTCGATGAGCCCGGTGCCAGAACCCTCGGCGTGAACCTGTTCCCCAGCGTGGGACAGCTTCACGTTGGCGCTCGGTCCGTCCTGCGTGCCCCCGGAGTACGTGATGGCGTCGAGCTGCCAGGCGTTGGACGGCTCCGTCATACGATCTCCCCTTTGATGTCCAGCAAAGCCGGGGGTCGGTACTTTCCGGAAAGGTAATTGCGCCCGGCGCCCTCAGGCTGAGCCTAACCGGCTCGACCCCCGTGCGGGACCACAAAGAGGAGCTTGACCCGGTCAAGCTGGCGAGACCTGCGGTATTTACACCTCTCGCCGGCGGCCCGGCGCGCGCTCAGTTGAGTTCGTGGTCGCGAGTGACCAGCAGGCTGATGTCGAGTGCGGCAGGGGAGTGGGTCAGGGCGCCGACCGAGACGGCATCGACACCGGTGGCGGCGACGTCGGCGACGGTGTCCAAGGTGATTGTGCCGGAGGCCTCGAGTTGGGATGTCGACCCGGAGGTGTTGCGCCGCTCGACGACCGTGGCCATCTCCTCGGCGGACATGTTGTCCAGCAGGATCCACTCGACCTGGCAGTCCAACGCTTCGCAGGCTTCCTCCGCAGTGGTGACTTCGACCTCGATCGCCATACCTCTGCCTTCCGCGGTCATGCCGTCTCGGACCCGGCGAACGGCCGCCAGGACGCCGCCGGCCGCAGCGAGATGGTTCTCCTTGAGCAGCACCATGGCGGCCAGGTCGAGCCTGTGGTTCGTTCCACCACCGCAACTCACGGCGTACTTGTCCATGGCCCGGAGACCGGGCGCGGTCTTGCGGGTGTCGAGCAGCCGGACCGGGCGCGCTCCGATCGCAGCTACGAAGGCCGACGTGAGGGTTGCGATGCCCGACATCCGCTGGACGAAGTTCAGCGCCACCCGCTCGCCGGTGATGATCGAGTGCGCCGCACCACTGATCCACGCCAGCGGCTGTCCCGGGAGAACCGAATCGCCATCGGCAACAGCCGGCCGCACCGTGACGGTGGGATCGATGGCGGCGTAGACGCCTTGTACAGCAGGCAGACCGCCTACGCGTCCCGGCTGCTTGGCGATCATCGTCGCCTCGACTTGTAGCGCCGCTGGGACGCTCCACCGTGTGGTGACGTCGTCTGCCGACTGATCCTCGGCCAGTGCGGCCAGCACTGCGGTCCGGACCGTCTCCGTCGTCAGTTGCATGTGTTCCGACCTTCTGTCTGTGGTGCTGGATCTGCGTGGATCGCAACCATTCGGATGTTTTCGCCTGATAGTCGATAACTAGACGCACGTTACCATCATCGTCGTGCCCGCAGCCAAGAAAGGTGACCCGGTCAACTTCCCCAGTTATCCGCACGAAGTGCTCGCCGTGGTCCTGTCCGTCCGCGACTGGCACCCGATCGACGACCTGCCGCGGACCGCGTTCGACCATCACTACTTCATCGATGCCGCGGTCGGGCGGCTGCGCGCGAAACTGTCGTACACGAACATCGGGTTCGCGCTGGCTCCCTTGGAGTGCACCATTGCCGAGCTGCGTGACCTGTTCGGCGGCGAACTGGGCTATGAGCTCGGCGCCACCAATCTCACCCGCGTCCTGACCCGGCGGCACGTGATCGACCCGACCGAGCGGCGAGCCAGCCCCGGCCAGAGCGGCGGCCGTCCCGCGACCGTCTATACGTTCGTGGCCCGCGAGCTGACCGTCACGGACCCGTTCGCAGTACTCCGCCCACCACGCTGACCAGCTGCGGTCACTCGTCGGCGATCGGATGCGACGAGCGAGTCGCCCAGCGGCGTTCGCCAGTACAGGACCTCTCGGCCCGACCGCCGGCGCAGTACGATCCCTGCGCCGAGCCGTTGCCGACCCAGTCGCGGTCGCGCAGTACCGCCCCCCAGTCGTGGCATGCGAGCTGGTCGGCGGGCGCCACGATGTCCGCGCGGAGCAGTCGTTCCCGCCTGGTCCAGTCGGTGTCCAGAGAATGCGTTGTTCATGGGGCTGTGCACCGGGTTGTCGAGGGGTTCTGCGGTGGTGGTCGGCTAGCGTCGGGGCGTGTTGCTGCCTGAATTGTCGGTGCCGGGGGCGGATCTGCCTGTCCGGGCCGTTCTGCCTGCCACGGTCGATGCGGTGCGTTCGCGCGGTACTGCGGTGTTGGTTGCGCCGCCTGGATCGGGGAAGACCTCGCTGCTGCCGCTTGCGCTGGGCGACGCGCTCGGGGGCACGATCATCGTCGCCGAGCCGCGAAGGATGGCAACCCGCGCGGCGGCGACCCGGCTGGCGATGCTGGTCGGCGAACCGCTCGGGCAGCGGATCGGCTACGCGATGCGCGGTGAACGCAGCAGCGGCAAAGGACTCCGTGTCGAGGTGGTGACGACAGGGCTCCTTGTACGGCGTCTGCAGCAGAACCCGGAGTTGCCGGGGGTCGCCGCGATTGTGATCGACGAGTGCCACGAGCGGCATCTCGATGCCGATCTGCTGCTCGCGTTCTGCGTCGACATCCGGGCGAATCTTCGGGAAGACCTGGCGATCGTTGCGACCTCGGCCACGGCGGACACGAACAGACTGAGTCGCGCATTAGGCACCGACAGTCCGGCGCCAGTGATCACCGCGTCCGCGGCGCTGTTCGACGTGGCGATCGAGTGGGCCCCACCACCGGTGCCCGTGCCGCTGCTTCCCGGTGGGCGGGTCGACCCGCGACTGCTGGATCACATCGCGGCCGTCGTCCGGCGTGCACTGACCGAGAACGACGGCGACATCCTCGTGTTCGTCCCGGGGGAGGCCGAGATCAACGGTGTGGCTCGCCGGTTGGCCGGTCAGAATGTTCTGCCGTTGTTCGGTCGCCAGTCCAGGGCTGAACAGGACCGCGCGTTGACGCCGGCCGCCACTCGTCGGATCGTGGTCACGACGTCGGTCGCGGAGAGTTCGCTGACGGTGCCTGGAGTCAGGGTTGTGGTCGACTCGGGTCTTGCCCGGGAGCCGCGGACCGATCAATCCCGTGGCCTCGGTGCGTTGGTTACCTGTCGGGTTTCGAGATCGTCGGCCGACCAGCGAGCGGGTCGCGCCGGACGGGAGGCGCCTGGCCGGGTCTATCGGTGCTGGTCTGCCACCGACCACTCGCATCTCGACGATCACCCGGCGCCGGAGATCGCGATCGCCGATCTGGCAGGCTTCGCCCTCGACCTCGCGGCGTGGGGTGCGCCTGCTGGTGATGGTCTGACCTTGCTCGAGGCGCCGCCGGTGGTGGCGATGACCGCGGCCACCGAATTGCTGCGCCGCCTCGATGCCCTTGACGACGGCGGCCGGATCACCGAGCGGGGACGGCGGATGGCGGCGATCGGAGCGCATCCCCGGTTGGCTCGTGCGTTGCTGGACGGGACGCCACGGGTCGGCGCCGACCGGGCGCGCGAGGTCGTCGCGATGCTTTCGGACGACTCCGGCCGCGACTTCGGCGATGATCTACCGGCCCGCTGGCGAGCCCTCCGCCGTGGCGAGGACCGCGGAGCCACGGCCCGCTGGCGAGAAGAAACGAAGCGTCTCGGCCGCGACCCGTTGGGTGGAGATGGAGTGCGGCCGGCTGGTCGGGGGACGCGCCCAGTACCGGATGATCTTGCGGTGGGGGTTGTGGTGGGGCTGGCGTATCCGGATCGGATTGCGCGGGTCCGGGGGGTCGACTCGGCGACGTACCAGATGTCTGGTGGTACGGGCGCCGCGCTGGATCCGCAGTCGCCGTTGCGGACCACGCCATGGCTGGCGATCGCGGTTGCTGACCGGGCACCTGGTCGCGCCGACGCCAGGATCCGTTCCGCGGCGCCGATCGATGAGCAGACCGCGCGAGACATCGCCGGCGACCTCGTCTCGACCACCGACCAGATCCGCTGGGACGACGGCCGGATCGTGACGCGGCGCGTCGAGGCACTCGGCGCGATCGTGCTCAACGACGTCCCGCTGGCAAAGCCCGACCGGCTGCTCGTCCAAGCGGCCGTCCGCGACGGTATCCGGCACAGCGGTCTGTCCGTACTGCGCTGGTCGGAGGCCGCACTCGCCTTGCGGGAGCGGCTCGCGTTCTGCCATGCCCACCTCGGATCCCCGTGGCCTGCGGTCGACGACGAGGCACTCCTGGCCGATCTCGACGAATGGCTGGGTACCGAGCTCGCCGCGGTGCGAAGCTCGCGCGATCTCGCCCGCATCGACGTGGCTTCGGCGCTCCGGCGACTACTGCCATGGCCTGCAGCAACCCGGTTCGGCGAACTCGCACCGGAACGGCTCCGGGTCCCATCAGGCTCCGAGGTGCGACTCGCGTACAACGGTGCCGAGCCGCCGGTCCTCGCCGTGAAGCTGCAGGAGGTATTCGGCTGGACTGCCACTCCAGCCGTCGCGGACGGTCGTGTCCCAGTGGTTCTCCACCTACTGTCGCCCGCACGGCGCCCGGTCGCGATCACGAGCGACCTCGCCTCTTTCTGGAAGCAGGGCTATCCGCAGGTCCGAGCCGACCTGCGAGCCCGCTACCCCCGCCATCCGTGGCCGGAAGATCCACTCACTGCCATCCCGACCAAGCGACTGAAACCTCGCCAGTGACCGAGCTGGGGCCGCCTCTTGACAGGCGCACGCCACGGAGGAGCGTGCGGGGGAAATGAAAAGGCTCCGGGAGCTGGTGTACCCGCGAAGCCCTGTGAATAACTGGCTCGACGACATCTCGAGGGACCTGGACACTGCCGAGCCCGAGGAGCTGAGTGAGCTCTACTCGTCACTGACCTACCACCACGTGAAGCAGAGCGGTCGTTGCCCGTAGCGTTCAGGGGCGGCGGACGTAGTACTCGGTGAACTCACTGCAGCGTCCTTCGCCGTCGAAGCGCATGATGAAGCAGTTCTCGTAGGTGCGGACGATGGGTCCGTCAGGCACTTCGCGGTACCGCGAAATGCCGGTGGCCACCACGGTGTCATCGTCGACCGCGACCGGAGAGTACTTGGCCTCGTAGGTGCCGGGCGCGTCGCGGGTGGAGGCGCCGCCCGACGAGCTCTGTCCGAGCCAGGACGCGACGACCGCGTCCCGACCGGCGATCGGCTCGTCATACGGGTGGTAGCGGTACGCGACGTTCTCGCCGAACAGCCTTGAAATGTCGCTCGGATCGTAGGACATCCACGCCTCGACGTACTGGTCGAGCCAGTCCTGAGCGGTCTGCTTGTCCATTGGCCAACCTTAGTCCGCTCATCTCGCCGTGCGATCATCGACGGATGGATGTCTCGTCGATCGACGATTTGGCTGCCGAGCGGCTTGCCAAGGCAGCGTCGGCCGAGAGTGGGCGCAGCTCGGTCACGATCTACAGCAGGCCTGGTGCCCGTCTCCGGCAGACGCTCACGGCGCTTGCCGCAGGTCGGGTGATGGGCGAGCACAAGAGTCCCGGGGATGCCTCGCTGCTCTGCCTACGTGGCCGTGTCCGGGTCCGTGCGGGTGACGCGGAGGTCGAGCTCGGTCCAGGTGATCTGGTCGCGGTGCCGCCGCAGCGCCACGACGTCGAAGCCTTGGAATCGTCCGTCGTACTGCTCTCGGTCGCTCTGCACTGATCCTCTCGCGCTGAGCCCAGAGTGCGGATCGTGCGATTGCTGACGGCAACTGATTCCCTGTGCGAGCGGGCCGCCGGCCGCAAACACAACAGGCGGCACGAACCGCGCCGCCTGCCAGAACTGAACCATCTGTTTCAGTGTCCGAGGAGGAACACGCACCTTAACCACACGCCTAGAGCTCAACGTCTGAGGTGGGGGAGTGGCCAACTCGAACCCCGAACCCGTTGATTTCCAGCTGTGGTTGATCACCGTGTGTCGATGATGAGCGAAAGCCCCTACTGGCAGGGGATTCAGGGGTGGTCTCGTGCACATCGGTTCTCATCGCTGACCATCCTCTTGCGCTGATTGAGGTGCGTAAGGGGGTGCGCACACCCCTGTGGCGGTCTGCGAGGTCAGCAACCTGAGGCCACCGCGTGCGGTTGCTCACGGTCACCAGTAGGCCCTGGCGGCGTGAAGTGCTCGCATCTGTTAACCCTCGCCGCTCGATGGAGCTCCTTCGGCGTCACCCTGCACTCAGCGGCCACCGTGGTGTGCGTTGGGCACCGCGTCCGGCGTTGCCCAGCCCTGTGAGACCCGGCGTCAGAATGCCGACTTCGCTGCTACGGGCGTCCCAGACTTCGTAGTCGGTCTTCTCGGAGGTCGCCGGCCAGCCTGTAGAGCTGGTTGGCGAGCCGCATGTGCTTGCGGTCGATGAATGAGTACAGCGAGAAACCCTCCCGAATCGACAAGACGATCCCGCTCTTCTGAAAACGGTGATGGAGACGAACTGTGATCGGCAGCAATAGCAGGCTCAATCCGAAGAGGAGGATCACGCCGGCAAACCCGAAGCTGCTCCCCATGATCGCGAACACAAGTGAGACAGAGCATGTCGTGACGTAGAGCAGGACCTTCGACGGCTGGAAGACAGCTGCCGCGTTGATGAACTGGAGCAGGCCGTCCTGGTACTGAACGCCCCCGGCAACGGAGATGCGTAGCGTCGCGACCCGCTGGCGCGTGACAGCAGCAAAACTGTGTGTCCCTATGCCCCAGAATCCCAGCACGCCGAGGTAATGGCACTCGAGAACTTCTTCACCTTTCGGCAGGAACTGCCTGAACATCGTCGCGATGGCTTCGCGGTCGCCACTCCGGGCTCGGGCCAAGAGACTCTCCCGAGCTGCCGCCGATATGTCGCCGGACGGGGCCGATCCGGGCGACGACGACTGGCGCGGCGCGTCGGTAGTCATCCGATCCGCCGACGGACCGGGCGATGCATCGCTCGGTGCGGCCGGCCAGGCATCCGGTGGTACCTGCGGAGAAGTGTGATCGGCGCCGGGTACCACCGGCGGCTCGATCGGAGGCCCTGTCGGGGGAGGGAATCGCGGGTTGAGACGCTCGGTCATGATGCTCCTTCCTGAACGGCACTAGCGCGTCTTGTCAGTCCACTCCAGGCCGTCCCAGTAGCGGAGTTGTGTTTGCTCGGAGGGATCCTCGTACCAACCGGCCGAGGGCCGCACGGGTTCGAACGCAGAAGACCTGGCCGACTCGACGGGATCTGGTGGTAGGGCTTCGGCTGGCAAGAAGGCCACCCTTCCTGGTTCTGCCATTCGTCTGGCCAGCATCGGGCTCATGGCAATTGCGGTGCCGAGGAGAGCGATCGCAGAACCTGCGATGCCGATGGTCCAGGCCGTGCCCAACCCTTCGAACTGGACCCAAGTGATCACGAAGAACCCGAGGAGGAAGCTGGCGATCAGTGCCGCCCAGAACAGGAGCAGCTCGGTGGCGACGACCAGGCTGACGAACAGCAGGACGATCGCGGTTGTCGCCCCGCCGACGACGAAGTAGCGCCCGTGGTTGACGGCGAGCCAGAAACTCCCGCCGCCCTCCACCATGGGCTGAGTCAGCGATACTCCGACCACGACCGCACCGACCAGGGCGACCGCGCGCCCGATCATGCCTGTAACGGACGTTCTGACCATCATCGGTCCTCGAACATTCCACGGACGAATCCGGCGCGGCGCCGTGACGGCCGGTTGAAGTCGTCCAGTTCGACCTCGACAAACTCCGGACTCTTGGGTGACTCCTCCACTGGCGGCGCCGGCGCCCCGACAAGCCCGGCAGCAACCCGGGCGAGCCCTGCGAGCCGCTGCTTTACCGGTCCCGGGAACGCATCGACCCACTGCACCGACGAAACGAAGTAGGCAAGGTCGGGCGACGGTTGAATGTCATCGATCCGGACGCCGATGACTACCTTCCGTCCGCGCGCAGCCAACTCGACTTCACGGAGGACTTCGACCGACGCGTTCGCCGGCTCCGACAGGACGACGACGATCGCCCGACTCTGCTGGATTGCCTTGACGATCGCGCCGCTCCACGATTGCCCTGGCACTATGTCCCGGGGAGCGATCCAGCACGCGAGGCCGAGATCTTCCAAAGATGAACAAATCTCGCGCGCGATCCTGGCGTCGACCGACGAGTGCGAAACGAAGATGTCGTGAGTCAAAGGGACCACCGCGATCACACAATAAGAGTCAGGGTTGTGAAGAGTCATCTCGGGGATGATCACACTCATCAGAGTCCGCCCGAGCCGCCCGTGATACAAGCCATCCGGTCTGCTCGCATCTCCTGACGCGAGACGCCGACCAATCGATTGCTGCAATTAAGCATTTGCTTGTTGCCGCCATCCCGCTCGCCGTTTCAGTCCTGATCTGGACCAGCCGAATCGATCGCCGTACCGTCATAAGTGGGGGGCAGATTCATATGGGACGGTTTTCCAACGTGTCGGCCGCGCGGCTTGCCGGCCGCTCCGATCGAGTTGATCTTCTTCATGGCTACTGTGCTCGGCGACCGCAATCGACATGCCGTCGCAGCACCGCACTGATCTACCGGCGCACGTGACCATGTCCAATTCGACGTCTTCAGCCTGCAGCGAATGCGGCGCCCGCCGCGGGCCGCGGCAGACGTTCTGCGCCAATTGTGGGGCAAGGTTCCCGGACGCTGAAGAGATGCTGCTGCGCGACGACGCTCTCAGCGTTCCGTTCGCAGACCGCGCCGACCGATACGTCGCGCTCAGCATCGCCTTCGCCGTCATCATGATCGCCGGAATCGTTGGTACGGCTGCCGTGTTCCACCACCGAATGCTCGAGGATCCGGGCAACGTCCCCGTCGCTGCCTCTTCGACACCTGCCGAGGACCCACCGGTGACCGAGTCCACGATGCCGACATCCTCCGAGCCCCCGCCACCGACAATCTCGGAAGAACCCACACCGACGAACTCCGATGAACCCACGCAGACGGATTCGGTGGAGCCGACGCAAACCACGACGCCGTACTCGGGCAACGAGACTGTCGCGGTAGCACCGGAGGCGGCGGATCACCCCGCGGCTCGAGCGGTCGTTGCCCTGCTCACCGACTACTTCGTCTCCATCAACCAGCGCAACTACACCAAGTTTCGTTCGATCCATACGCAGAGCGAACGGGCGAAGATGAGTCGGGACGAGTTCCTCACCGGATATCGCTCGACGTACGACTCGCAGGTGCAGTTGCTCGCACTCGAAACCGCCGAGGACGGCCGGCTGCTGGCAAGTGTGTACTTCGTCAGCACCCAAGACGCCGAGGACGGCCGCAACGACCAGACCTGCACCCAGTGGAATGTCGGGAGGTTCCTGGAAGAGGAGAGTTCCCACCTCCGTATCGGAAAGACCCTCCCCGGCCAAACCAAATACTCCGCATGCTGACCCCACACCGGCTGCGGTCGGCGAACGGTGCGAGAATCAGCAAACCGATGGTCGAGCGAGTCACCTTCGTGCCTCGCCGGTTCCGGGTCGGCGGGCAACCTCGATGTAGGCACCCGGCACCTTGCGTAGCGCCGCGGCGTACTTGGTCCCGAGGTCAAGTGCAGACGACGCCGATACACCCCGATGATTCGCACTCGCCTGCAAACTGGTGCCTTCGGAGCAGCCGGGGCGGCCTCCCGTGCGAAGCGGAATCAACCGTCCGGCCTGACTTCGGTCACTCGCTCGCGTTTGGCTGGGCGCAGGGTGCTGACCTGCGGTGATCGTTGGCCGAGCGGTTGATTTGAGGCACTAATTGGTTTTTTCCGCTCGGCCTAGTGTGTCCGGGGAACTGGCGGTCTGGGACGAACGTGTCACAGCGCAGCGGCGGATGATCGCTGGTCATGTAGGCCATATGGGGCGGCCTGTCGCAGCGCCCACGGGCTCGCTCGTCGCACGGACGCGAAAAGATGGATCAACCGTGGTTGTAGACATATCGAGCGGGTTGTCGCTCGGCACCATAGAGGGCAAGGTCGGAACTCGGGTCGGATTCTCTGCAGACGGCTCCGCTGTCTGGCGGTATCTGAGGCAGTGGACACAGACCCCGCCTCGGCGGTGTACCGCGACATCTCTGATGAGTCGATGATCCGCGCGGCGTGCCGCGCAGCAGGACGCAGCCTCACCACAGACGAATGCCGACGCTGATAGGAGGGAGGCCCTCCACCGGATGACCTCACATGTCACTGAGTTCTGTCTTCGCTGCGGGTCTAAGCCAAGAAGCAGCGGAGACAATTGCCGCGTCGAATCACTCGATGATCCGGACCCGAATGGCCTCGTCTGCTCATCAAGGGAGGTGTTGTCACGTTGTGCCGTCTCCCGAGGAAGCAGGCGATTTTCTCTCAACGTGCTGCGTGAACGCTGGATGCCCAACCCACGATGACGGAGCGGCTGCTCGCCGAATGGACTGAGCGGCGGGAGGTGTGCATGAGCGATGAGGAATCAGGAGCAGATCGCTGTGCTGTGAACCAGGCGCCGTATCTGGGACTGTACGCACTCCAACATGGGCGCCGGTTGTCGATGCGGGGTATGGCAGCCTGCGTGGTCTTCGGATTGAATGTAAGTAGCTCCAATCGGGCTCAGGAGTATGATCGGGGGAGGGGATCGTCTTGGCCCACGTCACATTTATCCATGGAATCGCCAACAAGCCACCGAGAGACGCCTTGCTCGAGCAGTGGCGGGTCGCGCTGCTCGACAATGAAGGCGTTGACCTCGATGAAATGGATGTCACGTCTTCGATGGTCTATTGGGCTGACCTCCTCTATGCCAGACCCCTGCCAGAAGCTGTCGCGCAGAGCCGTGAGTCACTTGAACTCGATGGCCGCATCGATGCCGGCGATGCCGACATGACTTGGCTCCTTGATCTGAAGCCCGACGAGGCGGCCTTCGTCGCGGCGGTGGGCGCGCAGGTTGGGATGGTGAAGGTCGCCGCCACCACGGGCGAGGCCGCAGACGTGATCGACGAGAACTCGCCACTAGAGGCCATTCCGCTGCCTGAGTTCGTGAAGCGTCGACTCATGCGCGTGTTCCTTCGCGACGTGCATCATTACTTGTATGACGTGACGTTCAGCCCGCGCCCCCACGAGTCGTACCCGGTTCGCAGCACGATCAGGACTCGCACGATCGAAGTCCTCGCTGAGGGTGCGGCCAAACCTGGCCCTCATGTTCTGGTGACCCATAGCTTGGGAACAGTGATCGCCTACGACGTTCTGACCGGCATCGCTGAAACTCCCATGATCGACGCCCTGATCACACTCGGAAGTCCGCTTGGGCTATCCGAGGTGCAGGCAAAACTTGCGCCGGCCTGGACAAGCTACGACGGCTGGCCTTCGCAGCGACTTGGCGTGGGTTCGTGGACCAACATCGCCGACCGACTCGACCCGGTGTGCGGATTCGACGCCGCCATTGCCCCGGATTTCCGCCGTTGCGGCGTCCCACAGGTCGTCGATGTGGCGGTTACGAACGAGGGAAGGTGGCGTCACAACATCGTGAAGTACTTCCGTCAGTACGCAGTTCGTAGGGCGCTCCGCGAGGCGCTCAGAGGAGGTGAGGCGCGATGAGGGATACCGGTGCGTCGTGGCCTGATCGGCTGCGTGCGGCAACTGCTGTCTTTGATTGGAACGAGCTCGCTGACATCGCCGATCAGTATGTGCGGCACCTGAGGTCTACCGAGGACCTGGTACCGCAAGCAGAAGCGAGTCAGATGCTCGGACTTCTGCGCGGAGTCCGTCGATATGTGGAACTCCACGCGATCGCGGATGCGCTTCTGGGGCACGGGTTGAATGACGCGGTCGTCAAGCGCCAGTTCGCGCAGGCTCTGGTCGACCGGGACAGCCCCGCCGCTGCGCTACTGATCTACCGGGGCATCCTCGATGACCCTGCGACGCCCGAGGCCGAGCGACCTGAGGCGATCGGTGGCATCGGGCGATGTTTCAAGCAGCTTTACCTTCTGGACCAGGTGAGAGCCCGACAGCGTCGCCATCTGCCCGCGGCCTTAGCCGCGTACCATGGGGCGTACGACGCGGATCATCGCAACTATTGGCATGGAATCAACATCGCCGCGCTGCTGGCCCGAGCAGACCGGGACGGGGTCGAGGTTGCGGGTGTGGCCGATGCGGGGGCGGAGTCGCGCAGGGTCGCCCAGGAGGTGCTCGACCTCGTTCTGCACGAGAATCCTTCCGGCGTGTGGGAGTTGGCCACCGCTTGCGAAGCGGCGGTCGCTCTCGGCGACCACGACTTGGCGATCGCCCGGGCCACGATGCTGGTGTCGCGGCCCGAAGTGGACACGTTCACCATCGCGTCGTTGCTGCGCCAACTGATCGAGCTGTGGAAGCTCGATGCCGACGATCTCCCAGGGCAGATCCTGGTGCCCTTGCTGCGCTCGGCTGTGCTCGGTCGCGAAGGCGGCACGGTGATTGTCCCTGCGCGCGACACCCGTGCGGAGCGATCCGTCAGCGTTGCGGGCTACGAGAGCACCGAGGGTAGAAACCTCGAGGCAGTGCTCGGCCGGGAGCGCTTCAAGGGCATGCAGTGGTGGCTGACAGGGCTCGAACGATGTCGGGCCGTCGCCCGGATCGAGAGTATGTACGCAGATGCCATCGGCACCGGATTCCTGGTGAGCGGCAAACAATTGAGCCCCGATCTTCCCGACGTCGTCTTGGTAACCAACGGTCACGTCGTGCCTGAGGATCTCCCATACGGTCAGGCGTTCGCCGTATTCCACGGACTCGTCGGTGATAGGGAATCGGCCCGGCGGAAGTTCGAGGTTGTCCGATGGTGGTGGTACCAGTCGTCCAGGGCGCCGAATCTCGACATCGCCATCCTCGAGCTAGAGGCCTATCCGAGCAACGTCACTCCACTGCCCGTGGCTGTCGAAATGCCGTACCTAAAGGCCAAGACGAAGCCTCGCGCCTATTTGATCGGACATCCTTCCGGGTGGGATACGCCACAGTTCTCATTGCAAGACAACCTTCTGATCGACTACGACGACACCATGGTCCATTACCGATCGCCGACTGAGCCCGGGAGCTCAGGCAGTCCCGTCTTCGACAGCACGTGGAGCCTGATCGCTGTTCACCACGCCGGCGGGCTCGAGACGCCGAGACTTCATGGCGACGGGGGGACCTATCCTGCGAACGAAGGGATTTCGATGGCGGCCATCAAGGCGAGGCTTACTGCAGATCCGCCTCAAGGTCGGGATGTTGCCAGGCAGGCGTAGCGCCTGACAGCGCCTCGGCGAGGACCGCCGAGAACACGCTAGGGCTGTTGAGAGAAACGATCTGCACGAGCGGCGAGGCCGCGATCCGCTGGGCGCGCTCGTCGACCGACGGGTCGCTCGCCGCCGATGCGATGGCATCGGCAGTGCGGCCCGATCCAGCCAGCACGATCAGCGGGCGTCCTACTGCCAGGCTCTGCTGTACGTCTGAGTAGGCGATCTCGCCTCCGTTGACGAGTAGCGTCGCCGAGCGGTGTCCGACCGATAGTGCCGATGCAACCTGGGACAGCCAGGGGGACTCGTCGCCCCAGACTTTGCCGGGGACGAGCACGATGTGGGTGTGATTCGGGTCAACTTCCGCTTGGGCCGTTTCAGCATCGCCTGGCGATGGCACAGTGCCAGCAGCCGCAACGCCGACGAGTTGGAAGTGCGCTCCGGTGTCTGACCGGGCGGCTCCGATCGCTCGCATTATGCCCGAGTCTGTGCCCCCATCGACGACAGTTGCGCCGGCCTGCGTTAGCACAGGTATCAGGCAGTCCCGAATCAGTACGGACACAGCCACCTCGTGGTGGGCCTCGAGTCCACCGGCCCCGCCCACGAGTACCAGAACCGGCCCGCGAGACAACCCTGAGCCTTCGAGGATGCGCGGCAGATCGTCGGTGGCCGACGCCCGAATCCTGCGCGGACCAATCGCTGTCATTGCACGCTCAACGGTACTTTAGTATGGCCGACGAATACCATGTCTCGCACGTTATCCGGAGCAAGGGCTAGTGCATAGAGGCTCGACACGTTCATGCGCCTTGCAGGAGCCATATGACCGCCGATCCGGCGGTTCGCCGCAGCACAGTGCCGAGATCCGCTCCCTCTGACGGTTAAGAGCCAGCCAACACGTCTGGGCGCAACCAAGTTGGAGGGCGGTGGAGGTGCCCATCGTTGACGAGGGCGGGTCTGCGTGAGAACACGAGCTACTCGGCCTGGGAGCCGTCGGCAACGATCACCAACTCCTCGCCATCTGCGCGGACCCACACTTCGGTACCGACCAATCTTGGTGGGACCGAGTAGCGCACCGACCCGAACCGGATGGTCTGGTAGGTGTTCAGTCGCCGAGCGCGGTGGTGAACGGTGCCACCGGCAAGAGATGCAGCCGCTGCTGCTCGGCGACCATCGCCTCGGACGGGGCTTGCGCGTCTCACGACGGACCCGCTCGTTCACAGTGGTGCAGAACTCCTCGCATGCCGCGACCAGTCTGGTGAACGAGTCGTATCCGGGCACCAGGTTCGCCTCGGTCGGCACTAGGTCGGCCATCGCGATCCGCACCGTCGCCTCCGACCCGCCCTTGGATTCAGAGTCGAACGGCACACGTCTGGACCTGGATGCCGTAGTGCCGGCCAGGGCGACGCGCTCATCCCGGATGAACCCCACCGCCTGCAGGCGTTCATGAACCACGTCGGCGCGGACCTTGCCCCGCGAGCGGTCCACCCATTCTTCGATCTTGCTCAGATCCGGGCGGATGATCCGCGGCGGCCGGACTGGTCACCGGCGGACCCTCGTCACGAGCGGCGACATATCGGCGCACCGTCTTCGGATCCACGTTCGCGATGCCCGCCGCCGAGTGCGCACAACCAGTCGCGTCGGACGCTTCCAGAATCTCCATGATCTCCCTGTCAGACTTCTTCACAGTCCCTCCGGTGAACCGACTCTTGCGTGGTCAGAGACCTCGAGCCTCGACCCGCAGGGACGCTCTACTTCGGACCGACACGAACGGCCCACTGTCCGCAGCAAGGGAGATCAGTTGTCCACAGCAAGGGAGATGTCGTGTCCGCCTACAAGGAGATTGGCAGGTTCGCTGTCGCTTGTCAGGACCGACGGTTCCTGGCGAGTGGGCAGCGATCTTCCAGTCGCGCGTCATTCCTCTCCTGGCCATCGGAGAATGGACGTCGCTGCCTGGACGGAGCAACGTTGTCATTGAGCTTGAGCGTCGGGACCTCGACCTGCTCGATCGGATCGATGAAGTTCCTGCTCTTGAAGCTCTGCACCGACAACGGGTCTTGGACCTCGCGCGGACCGGCGGTTGGGTCATTGAGGAACTCTCCAGCTATGTCGTGCCGACTTGAAGCGATCGCATGAGTCAATAGAAGCTCGCAAGAGCTTCATCGCCTTAGAAACACCCAGAATCTCTTGCAGGCAAGGCATTTCTCTACATCCGCGACACGTGTCGACCCCTGCGATCACATCGATACTGCAACCCCAGGCTTGGTGGATTCGAACGGCGCGTTGACAAAGCCCCGCACCGCGAGGAGGGTTGAATGAAAGGGCTTGTCTGTAGCTTGCCTCGCCCGGACCCCCGCCGCTCCCTCGAGCGCAAGCCATTCAATTCCGCCTGGACGGATGGGGGACCTATGCGGCGGATTTTGCTCGTGTTCGCGGCGCTTGTCCTCGCCGTTCTTGGCGCAGGGTGCGACCAGCAGTCCGCACCCGACCAGAGCGAGATTAAGCAAGCGTTCATTCGGCAGCTCATCGGATTCTGTGCCGAGGTGGACCGGCAGTTGGACCAGATCGACCAGAAGACGCATCCCGGCATATACGCCAACTGGTTCGCGCGATTCGTCAGCCAGGCCCGCAGCCAACCCGCGCCGGACGTCGATCGCGCGCAGTTCGATATCCTGGTGACCGAGATGGACGGCAGCGCCCGACATTTCCGCGCGGCTCAGACGGCACTGGCGGCCGGCGACCAGTCTGCTTACCAGGAGGCGTTGACCCAGGCGCAGCGACAGTTCGGCAGCGCCGACGCGGCCGCGCAGAAGTACGGTATGCCGCCACTCTCGACCTGTCCCCAACACGAGTCGACGACGCCACCTGCGCCCAGCCCGTCGACCCCTGCTCCGGCTGGGGCGTGGCAGCCGCGGCATGCGTCTTTGACGGCGGTTCAGCAGGTGAGTGCGGCGGTGATGGACGGGCAGATCTGGGTAGCGGGTGGGTTGACCACGTCGACCAAGGGGACCGCGGCGACACAGATCTACGATCCGACAAAGGACGCCTGGCGGCCGGGTCCGTCGCTGCCGGAGGGTGTGGACCACGCGATGCTGGTGACGTATCGGAACCGGGTGGTGCTGATCGGCGGGTTCCGCTCGCGCGGCGGCGTATCGGTCGCGTCTCCTCAGGTGCTGATCTTCGACGACAGCATCGGTCACTGGGTGCCGGGCCCGTCGCTGCACCATCCACGCGCCGCCGCTGCCGCGGCGGTGGTCGGCGACAAGATCGTCGTCGTGGGCGGGCGGACTGGCTCCAAGCAGTTGGTGGGTCAGACCGAGGTCTACGACGGCGCTGCCTGGCGCGACGGTGCCAGCATCCCAGTGCCCGGTGACCACCTTGCTGCCGCGTCCGACCGGTCCTACCTGTACGCCGTGGGCGGCCGCAAGTTCGACTCCCGCAATAACACCAGTGCGGTGCAGCGCTACGAGCCGGCTACCGACCGATGGACCCAGCTGGCGGCCCTGCCCAAACCCCTCAGCGGGGCCGGTGCCGCGATCATCAATGGACAGCTGCTCGTCGCCGGTGGCGAAAACGCTACCCCCACCGTCGTCTCCACCGTCCAGGCCTACGACCTGATCGCCCCCACCGCCACCTGGATCACCCTGCCGTCCCTCACCCTGGCCCGCCACGGCCTCGCCGTCACCGCCATCGGCAACACCCTCTACGCCATCGACGGCTCCACACACTCCGGACACACCGCATCCACCCCCACCGTAGATGCGCTGAACTTCTCATAGGCGGGGCGGCCTTTTCCCTCCTCGCGGCTCCGGACCACGCTTGGTGGACCGGGCAGGGCGACCTTTGGAGACTGTTATGGGCAACGAACACCGAGAGCTTGCCGTCGAGGTGAAGACCCCGCCCGATATCGACTCGAAGGGCCCACCCGGAGCTAACTCAGCGGCTTCGCGCGGAGATGCCCGACCTCGAAGCCGACGCGGTGGGCCCATGAGGTGTCCAGCCTCGGGCGACAGCCCGCCCTAAGCGAAGATGTGAGGAACGCGGAGATGTCCGAAGACGCCGCGCAGCGGGTGGTCATCTTTTTGAGTTACCGTCGCGGGGACACACAATGGGCTGCACGGGGAATCTATGACAGGTTGGTCAACAGATACGGCCGCAAGAACGTGTTCCGCGACCTCGATGCAATTCCACCGGGAGCCAGATTCCGTGACTACGTCGAAAGCAAGATATCGGAGTCGGACGTGCTCATCCTTCTCATTGGAAAGGCTTGGGCCTCGTACGCGGACGAGACGGGCCAACGCCGCCTGGAGCAGGCTAGAGACCCCGTGCGGCTTGAAGTAGAAACAGCATTGCGTCTCGGATTACCTATCATTCCTGTCAGGGTAGAGGGCGCACTTATGCCGACAGAGGGAGACCTTGTACCCTCGATCATCGACCTCCTGGAGTTCAACGCCGCCGAAGTTACAGACTCAAGGTGGGACTACGACGTCGACAGGTTGCTGTGGGCAATAGATGAGACGGTCGAAGGCAGGCTTAGGCCATCGGCGCCGAACTCTACGGGTGACCGGGACGCCGAGGAGAAGGCTGGCCGCGAGGCGGAGGAGAAGGCTCGCCGGGACGCCGAGGCCCGGCGCAACGCGGAAGAGAAGGCTCGCCGCGAGGCGGAAGAGAAGGCTCGCCGCGAGGCGGAAGAGAAGGTCCGCCGCGAGGCGGAAGTGAAGGCTGGCCGCGAGGCGGAGGAGAAGGTCCGCCGGGACGCCGAGGCCCGGGCCCGGCGCAACGCGGAAGAGAAGGCTCGCCGCGAGGCGGAAGAGAAGGCTCGCCGCGACACCGGGGCCTGGGCCGGCCGTGACGCCGAAGAAGCGGAGCAGCAGGCGCGTACCGATCCGCAAGCGGCCGAGGAACGAGCGCTCGCGGCTGCATCGTCTTCCCCGGAGGTCGTTGAGTGGGACGAGCCCCCGTCCTCGGGGACGGCGCGCATCCTGTCGCGCCGATGGGCGAAAATCCTCGCGGCGGCTCTGGCCGTCGGAGGCCTGGTGGTTCTGATCTCCTACCTCAGATCGGCGATGTCGGTCGAGGCGACGATCATGAGCCACGTCCCGGACGACTTGCGCGCGAGCTGCACGGCCACCGACAAGCGCGCGACCTGCCACATGAAAGACGGTACCGTGGTCTTCTACGTGCTATTTGACACGGTCACGGAAGCCAAAGAGTTCGTCAGAAACGAACAGCAGATTCAGCCAGACAGCCAACCCTGCCCGCCGCACGCCCCACCGCCCGTCAATACCTCCGTCGTCTGCCAGTACGCGGTCGGACCGGATAAGGGCCTAGCTATGTTTAGCTACACTGCGAAAGGTACCCATGACTATTACTTATCCCGCTGGGTTTCCGACGCGGAGCCGCTACTGCTGGGCGAGATGTCGACCGAAAACGCAAACCCGCTGGACTGGACGACCTTCGAATCCAACTGGACCTGGCTTGTCAAGGCGAGGTAAGACGAGGGGTAGCCCGGATCTTCGCGACCTTGGTCTGCTGCATGATCGTCGGGTTCTGGACCCGCGTGATCGGAAGCCAATTGTGTCCGACCAGCGACAGGCGTTCCGAAAGGTGCAGTGACTCGGGCTGATCGCGAAGCAGGGCGAGCATCTGCGCCTGGCCAACAACGGGGCGGCGGCGCAGCGATTCGGTCGATCACTCGTCGGCAGAGCTCGGGCCGCCACGCCAGGTCATCGTCGACAGCGGCTCCGCGGCCCTCGAACCACTCCGCGCGAAGCGCCTGGCAGCTGCACGTACGCGCGCTGGACGGATGTCGCCGTACGACGACGTCATCGTGACGGCAGGCACCCACAAGCTCGCGAGACTCGCGGCCAAGGATGCAGTCACCAGCCGGCTACGCATGCCCTTCACGCGCTACCAGGACACAGGCGGTCCCTCCGAGGTCATGGAGGAGGTCCGGGAAGACGGCGTACTCCGGCACGCCATCGGCGAACTCCTGACCTGCCCCTTCTGCCTCTCGCTGTGCATCGCGACGGGTTCAGCGTCGCCTGCACCTTCGCTCCGCGTCTCACCCGCCTGGTGGCCTCCACCCTCACTGCCGTGGCGGGCGCCGACTTCCCGCAACTTCTTTAGTCCAGTCTGCAGCAGGTCACAGAGAAGCAGTCGTAGCGCGGGGCTCTGACAAGAGTGGAGACAACTGAGCCTGCTGAGCGGTCCGTGAAGGCTGCCGAGCTTGCCGAGGCGATCGCTGACCGTCTGTGGGGGAGTGGGCGTCGGGTTGGGGTTGCGCGGTCGCTCACGAGCGGATATCTCGCCTCTCGTCTCGGCGCCGCGCGGCAGCCAATGAGTGGTTTGCGGGTGACATCGTGGCCTCTGCCGCGCAGGTAAAGTTCGAGGTTGGCGGGCCAGTGGTCACCGAGCGGTGCGCCAGCCAGGCGCATCGACGATCCTTAAGTGCGTGGACAGCCCGCGCCTGACCCGTGCTGAGAGTCAGGTCCGAGTCGATCGACCAGGATCCGCGATCCTCGGAAATCCGCGACACGGGTATGCGGTCTACGGGCGCTGGCAGAAGGTCGAGGAGTTGCTGGATCCGGACGATGTTGCTGCGGGGCACGTCGTGCGGTCGCGCGAGCCGGCGCACCAGGCGCTTGTTTCGGTGGACACGTTTACGGCGACTCAACTGGTGAAGCGAAAGCGTCGTGCGCGTGTGGCTGTCGTGGATGGTCGTCGATGGAACAGTCGCCGCGGAGGAACACCGCATCTACATATTGCGTAGCAGGCTCAGGTGCGGCATCTGCGCGCGGAAGATGGAGGGCGCGACGCGACGGCGGGTGGTCACGTACTACCGGTGTAACGCGCGCACGCTCGTGCCCGGCTCTGTTACGGCCTCGGCTCATCTGCCGCAGATCTACGTTCGCGAGGATCTGATCACGCCAGCGATCAACCGGTGGATCGGACAGGTATTTGGTCCACTGCATCGTGAGGACACGATCACCGCACTACTCTCCGCCGACGACTCGGTAGAGACGCGACTAGCGCGTGCGTGAGTTGCAAGCTCGGATCGCGCTGGCCGAGGAGGCGATGGCGGGGCTGCGGCGGGCGCTTGATGCCGGATGGGATCCGGTTGAGCTGCGAGCGGTGTGACAACCTGGCTGTCGGCGAGAAGCGCGCTGTGCAGTCGGCTTTGACGGCGGTGCCGGGTGAGGAAATTGTCAGTCGTACGGAACTTTGTGACAATCATCAGCGACCTCGGCGATATGGCTCAGGCGCAGGATGAAGCGCCGCCGGAGGAGCTCGCTGAGTTGCACGCCCCAGCGCACTTGCCGCTGACGTATCATCACATCGAACAGATTGTTGATGTGGAGATCGACCCGTTGGCCGATCGTGTCGCTAAGTACCGTGTCCGAGGAGGGACACGCACCTTAACCACACGCCTGGAGCTCAACGTCTGAGGCGGGGGAGTGGCCACCTCGAACCCCGAACCCGCTGATTTACGGCCGAGAGTGATTGATGGTTGCCGGTAGCACGCGATGTTGCCGGTGACGTGCGGTCCCGCTCGGCGGCGGGAATGCTGTCGCCGGAGGCGACATCTTCCTTGCTTGGGGGACTACCGGTGGAATAGGAAGACATCGAGTACGCCTCCGGGGTGGTCCTTCGCGCCCGGGCCATCGTCAACACCGCGCGAACTGCTTCGAAGTCGCCGAATGCGACGGACGGAGACGACCGGTCGCTCACCGACCTCCTCCACAAGGTCTTCACGATCGTGCAGGTCCCTGACTGATCTCGTGGCCGTCCGGCTCGCGCCTGTCTGCGAGGTGGGCGTGGAGGGTGTTGACGAGTTGTACGCGGGACTGGATGCCGAGTTTGGCGAAGACGGCGCGGAGGTGGGTGCCGACGGTGTTGATGGAGATGCCGAGGGTCGAGGCGGCCGATTTGTTTGTGTGGCCGGCGGCGATGAGTTTCGCGACGCGTTGCTCGGCGTCGGTGAGGGCTTCCCAGCCGGTGGCCGGGCGTGCGGTCGCCTGGTCCCACTTGGTACGGCGGGCACCGGCGCGGCGCATCGTAGCCTCGACACCATTGCGGCTGTCCAGCGAGCCCATCGCGTGGTAGATGTCCCAGGCCCGGTCCAGCTCGACCATCCCGGTGTCGCGATCGCCCGCGGCGAGCAGCGCTCGTCCGTAGCTTGCGGCGCCGACCGCCAGGAGCGCTGGTCGCGGGCTCGATGCGAGCACCTCGACCGACCGGGCCACGAGGGCGAGGTCGTCCTCGGCGCGGCCGCGAAGGTTCAGAGCGAGTCCTTCGAAGCTGATGACCCCAGGGTTGCGCTCGGCGCCGAGCTCGGCGAGGTCGACCGCCTGCCCGGCGAACTTCGGCTCGCCGGCGGCGGTCCCGATCTCGTAGAACACCGCCGTCCAACCGGGCCACCACGGCCAGAACGTGCGTGATTCGGCCGCGGTGTCGAGCAGTGGGCGGAGGATCGCGGTCGCCCGATCCAGATCGCCTCGGGTCGCGGCCAGCCAGCCTCGCATCAGCGGTACGGCGGGCTCGCGGATGTTCTCGTCCGCGTCGGTGAGCCGCGCCGCCGCCTCGACCTGGCGGCCCGCGGCCTCGTAGTCGCCGCGGGCCAGCAGGATCGCGGCGTGGATCATCATCGCCTCGAGCGCGTGCACGCTGGTGCCGAGCTGCCGGCCCAGCTCGATCAGGCCGAGTGCGCCCGCGTCGGCGTCGTCGAGCCGGCCCAGATTGAAGTCCTGCCACACCTGCGCGTATGCCAGTGCGGGCAACGCGCCCTCGACGGACGACTCACTGTCCCGGCGGGACTGGTCCAGCAGGGTCTGCGCGTGCTCGTACCGGTCGAGGAGCTGCAGCGCGATGATCTCTTCGGCCAGGTACGACGTTCCGAGCAGCGGCCGCAGGTCGCGGAAGTACCCCAGACTCGCCCGATGCCGGCCCTCGTTCTTGGCCGCCTCACCGGAGGCTTGCAGCGCGAGTGTGATCGCCTCCTGGTCGCCCACCGCCTGAGCTGTTGCCAAGGCCGTCCGGGCGCCGTCGGCCGCCTGCGCTCCGGGGATCATCCGGGTCTGCGCGAGCGCCCGGGCCGCGGCGAGCCGCGCTGCGATCGCCGGAGCGAGCCCAGGCAACCGCAGGACGCGATCGCAGCGCTCAGTGAGCTCGGCGACCTGGCCGCCCAGCCACAGGGCACGGGCGGTCACGGTCTCGACCTGCCCGATCACCTCGGTTTCGTCGGCGCGGGCGAGCAGTTGATCGGCGACCGTCAGTGTCTCCGCGACGTGCTGTGTGCGGGCCAGGACCGCCAGGCAGCGTTGGCCGATCTCGAACCACCGGTCGTGACTGGGCCGCAGGGTCCTGAACGCGAGCATCGCGAGCTCGCTGGCATCGTCGGGGCTGATCGAGGTCAGCTGCTCCGCGGCGGCAGTCAGAATGACGGCGCTTCCGAGATCGCCTGGGATCGTCGCGGCCTTGACGTGCGATGCCGCGAGCAACTCTTGGCCGGCGACTCGCAGTAGATGATCTGCGATGCGGAGATGAAGCTCGCGGGCGGTGCGTCCGGCGATCGCGGCGTACACCGTCTCGCGAATGAGGTCGTGCCGGAACGACAGTGTTCCTGACGTCTCGACGACCAGGCCGCTGAGGATTGCGTCGCCGACGAGCTCCGCTGTGAGCTCGGGCTGGAGTAGGACGAGGTCGTCGATCGGCAGTGTTCGCCCGGCGACTGCGAGCAGTTCGACGGCCCGCCGTACCGTCGGATCGAGCTCGGACAGGCGGCGATGGATCGCGGCGGTGAACTCGGCCGGAACCGCGTCCTCCCGGCCCGCCGTCCGCGCGATCCCGTCGATGATCTGTACCGCGAGGAACGGGTTGCCGTCGGATGGCGCCAGGAGTTGCTGGGTGTGCCGGCTCGGTACGCCACCCAAGCGGTCGTGCGCCATCGCGGCGAGGTCCGGAGCGGTCAGCGGCGTGAGCAGCAGGTGCTGGAACCGGACGTGATCCACGCTCTCCAGCTCGGACTTGAGCCGCCGGTCACGGCTGGTGAGCACCCACAGGACCGGCAGGCCGATCAGCCGCGGGATGAGCGAGCGCAGCAGGAACAGGCTGACCCGGTCGGCCCAGTGCAGGTCGTCGATCGCGATCACCAGCGGCCCGCCCGCGGCCGCCTTCTCCAGGTACGTCGCGATCCGGTCGGCCAGGACCAGCGGCTCGATCTGCCCCAGGTGCTCGTAGTCGTCGGCCGAGATCAGTGGATCCCGGCCCGAGCGCAGTACGGCGATCACCGGCGCGCCGGGCGAGACCTGTTCGATCTCGTCGCACTTGGTCCGGGCGACGCGGAAGCGCTGGACGGCAGCCTGGCGGCAGATCTCGGTGAGAACCGCCGTCTTGCCGATCCCGGGCGCGCCGGTGACGAGTACGACGCCGGACGCGCCGACCGCACGGACCCGGCGGACCGCACTGAGCGCCAGGCCCAGCTGCTCACTGCGTCCGCGCAGCGGCCGGCTCTCGACCATCGTCGTCTCCGCTCATCTCCAGCCCCATCGAAGCAGACCCGACAAGCGCAGGACAGCAGTCATCCCGCCAGCGCACGCCGGATGAACCCGGCGACCGCGACGGGCCGGGCGATGAACACGGTGTGCGAACCGGCGATCGTCGCGGTCGTGGCCCGCATCCGCTCGGCCATGAACCGTTGGGCGGCCGGCGCGATCGCGTTGTCGTGGTCGGGGATCAGGGACCAGGACGGTGTGGTGTTCCAGCCGGCCGCGGTCGCGCTCTCGGTGAGGGCCGCCAGGGTCAGCGGTCGCTGGGTGGCGAACATCGCCGCCGCGACGTCGACCGGGGCGTCGGCGCAGAACGTCTCCCGGAACTGGGCCTCGGTGATGTACAGATCCGGACCGCCCGGGCCACCCGGAGCGTCATACGGCGTTGGGGCTGACGTCTTGGCCAGCAGGGACGGTGGGAACGCCTCGTGGACACTCGCGCAGCTCTCGCCCACGTTGATCCCGAATCCGGCGAGGTAGACCAAGCCGACCACGTTGTCGAGCTCGGCCGAGGCCTGCGTGATCACTGCGCCGCCGTACGAATGGCCGGCGAGCAGGACCGGGCCGTCGATCGCCTCGACCATCGTGGTGAGGCCGGCCGCGTCGGATGCGAGACTGCGGAGCGGGTTGGGTGGGGCGATCACGGTAATGCCCGCGGTCTGGAGTTCGCGGATCACGCCGGCGAAGCCGGACGCGTCCGCGAACGCGCCGTGCACGAGAACGACCGTGGGGCCCATGTCTGTCAGCTTCCGATCTCGGCGATCTGGGCTCTGGCCGCGGCGACCAGCTCTTCGTTGGTGTTGGCCTGGCCCGCGAGGCCCCAGCCGCCGTCCGGTGCCTCGGTGAGCAAGACCCAGGTGCGGTCGGCCAGGGTCGGATCGCCGGCCGCCTCGGCCACGATGCTGGTGAGCTCGGCGACGACCGCGAGCTGCTTCTGGCGGTCGAGCGCACCGTGGTTCGTGAGCACCTGGACGCGGACGTAGGTGTTCTCACCGTCGACGTTCGCAAGGTCGGCTGTGTCGAGTTCATGCACGAAGGCCGCGGTGTTCTGCCGGAACATCGGGATGTCCGGCACCTCCTCGATCCTCATCAGCGTCGTCGCGAGGTCGACCGCGAGCTGATGCTTGTCGCCGAACGTGCCGGCTACCGCATAGACGTCGATCATCGGCATGGCAGTGCTCCTTCAGGTCGCTGATGTGCCAGAGCCAAGCACCCGGCGGCCGGGACGATCCATCACCTGAACAGGTGATGGGAATCGGCCGATGCGCACCATCTACTGATCGTGATGAGTACCGTGACTTCCGGGCCGGCGTCGTTGGTGCGCGTCTTCGGCCGGCCGATGGACCCTGCGTCCTATGTACTGCGTGACTTCTTGAGCCGCAGCGTCGCGCAGTACACGTGGACCGAACTGGCCACCGACCACGACTGTCTCCGAGCGCTGGGCGTTCCACTCGACGGAGTCGAGTTGCCGGTCGTCCAACTGCCCGGTGGGGAACAACTGGAGGCGCCGGATCCGGAGACACTTGCCAAGCACCTCGGCTGGATCGTTCGGCCTTCGACCGACGTGTACGACCTGTCGATCTACGGTGCTGGTCCCGCTGGGCTGTCCGCTGCCGTCTATGCCGCGTCGGAGGGGCTTCGCGTGGCGGTGATCGAAAGGAACGCCGTCGGCGGGCAGGCGGGCTCGAGCAGCCTCATCGAGAACTACCTCGGGTTCCCGACCGGAATCTCGGGTGCCGAGTTGGCTGAGCGAGCCCGGCAGCAGGCGGTACGGTTCGGCGCCGAGCTGCTCCAGATGCGGGCCGGACTCGAGGGAGCCTTCACTGACGGACTCCTTCGGGTGAACCTCTCCGACGGCTCGGTCATGGCGTCGCGGTCCAACATCTGCGCGACGGGTGTGCGTTGGCGTCGGCTCGGCCTGGATGACGAGGAGAAGTTCTTCGGCGCGGGGCTGTACTACGGCTCGGGGATCGGCGAGGCGCCGCAGTGCGCAGGCCAGCAGGTCGTGGTCGTCGGTGGAGCGAACTCCGCGGGCCAGACCACCATGAATCTGTCGCAGTACGCCGAGAAGGTCACGCTGCTCGTGCGAGGCACGGAGCTGTCCAGGAACATGTCGGCGTACCTGGTCGATCGGATAGCGGCCCAGCCCAACGTGGAGGTCAGGACCGGAACAACGATCAGGCGTCTGGTGGGCGACCGGGAGATCCTGGCGATCGAGCTACAGACAGGGGACCGGACCACGGTCGAAGTCCCGGCCACGAGGGTCTTCGTGTGCATCGGCGGCGAGGCCAACACCGAGTGGGCGGAGAACTCCGATCTGATTCTCGACGAGCACGGTCTCTTCCTGACCGGAAATGATCTCTCGCCAGCGATGCTCGAGGGCACCTGGTGGTTGGATCGGCGGCCGTTCGACCTCGAGACGAACGTGCCCGGCTTCTTCGCCATCGGCGACGTCCGCAAGGGCTCAATCAAGCGCGTCGCATCCGCGGTGGGCGAAGGTGCGCTGGCGGTCAGCTACGTCCACCGCTTTCTTGCCGAGACCGACTCAGCGACCTACTGAGCCTGCCCGAGCCGCCGATGAAGGAGCATCACACGTTCACGTGATGTGGCCGCATCGCCGGAGGCGGGAGAGTCGCGCAGTACGAGGCGTGGTGATTTCAGGAAAGGCAAGCAGATGAGTGTTCCAGACGCCGTATCGATCCCGACCTACTTTCGGGTCTGCGACGGAGTACGCGTGCGCTACGCAGATACCAGGGCAGAGTCCGGCACAACCGTGCTGATGCTCGCGCCATGGCCGGAAAGTCTCTTGGCCTTTCGCCGGATCTGGGGCAAGGTAACCCCGCTGGGAAGGGTTGTCGCCATCGACATGCCGGGCTTCGGTCATTCCGACCAGCACCGCCCGGAGCTCATCGCTCCCGACGCCATGGGAGGGTTTCTGGCGCGGCTGATCGACGAGTGGGGGCTCGGCGCACCCCACCTGGTCGGTCCCGACGTCGGGGCCGCGGCAGCGCTCTTCCTCGCGGCCACAGCCCCGGACCGTGTCACGAGCCTGACCGTCGGCGGCGGAGCCGTCCGGTACCCGATCGATGCCGGCGGGGCCCTCAAGGACGTCATCGAGGCGCCCGACCTGGACGTCGTACGCGCGTTGGACGCAAGGACCAACATCGGCTACGCGGTCCAGGCGGGTGCAGGTTCCGACAGCGAGCCGGAGGTCCACGAGGACTACGTCAGCGCTTACGACCTCGGGCGGTTCGCCGAGTCGGCCCGGTTCGTGCGGCACTACCCCGAGCAGAACCCGGTACTGCGTGATCTCCTGCCGACCATCACCACGCCGGTCCAGATCCTCGCCGGAAAGGGCGACGACCTCGTGCCCTGGTCGAACAACCAGTTCCTGGCCGACAACCTGCCGCACAACGAGGCCCATCGCCTCGATGCCGGCCACTTCGCCTGGGAAGAAGCGTCCGATGAGTACGCACGGCTGCTCGTGAACTGGATCGGCGGCGGCTTCCAGCGCGTTGGAGCCTAGGACCCGCAGGCCCAGCGTGGAGCGGTTTCCCGAACGACGCCGGGTTCGCGCTGCGCAGACTGACTCGCGAGTCCATCACCGCCCTCGCGGTGGTCGCCGTGGCTTGCGTCGTCGGAAGGGAATGAGTCGTTCTCGCGTTGCCGTCTGGCGCAAGGGCGGGCGCAACGTCTTGACCTCGGGTGCGTGTCGCCGGAGCGTGGCGATGAAAGCGCTCCACCGCCTACTCGCCCCGAGGAGCTCATCATGCGTTTGAGCGAATCACCACGTAGCATCTGGGCGCGCCGGACCACTCACGCAGCGATCGCAGGCGCACTCGTCCTTGTACTCGTCGCTACGCCGTCCGCCGATGCCGGGAGGACCGCCTTTGCGGCCGACCCGGGCCTGACGTCGTACCCGACCGATGCGTTCGTCCGTCCGCTGATCAGCAACACCGGGCAGGCCTATCTGGACCCGAAACTGCCGGTGCGGTCCCGGGTCCAGGATCTGCTGAGCCGGATGACTCTGGAGGAGAAGGTCGGCCAGATGACGCAGGCCGAGCGCGGCGCCGTCTCGGACGACCCGTCACTTGTCACCGCCTGGCGGCTGGGTTCGGTGCTGTCCGGTGGCGGCTCGGTGCCGACGCCGAACACCCCGCAGGCATGGGCCGACATGGTCGACCGATTCCAGGCCGCCGCGTTGCGGACCCGATTGCAGATCCCGCTCGTGTACGGCGTCGACTCGGTACACGGTCACGGAAACTTGCTGGGGGCAACGGTCTTCCCGCACAACATCGGCCTGGGTTCGACCCGCGATCCGCGACTGGTCGAGCGGATCGCGCATGTCGTCGCCGAGGAGACCCGCGCGACCGGTCCGCAATGGGCCTTCGCACCCTGCGTGTGCGTCGCGCGGGACACGCGCTGGGGGAGGACCTACGAGAGCTTCGCCGAGGATCCGGAACTGGTCAATCGGTACGCGTCGGCCATCGAAGGCTTCCAGGGCACCCGGTTGACGGACGTCGACCGAGTACTGGCGACGGCCAAGCACTACGCCGGTGACGGCGACACCGAGTTCGACACCGCGGCCGGCGACTACACCATCGACCAAGGCGTGACCATCACGAACCGGCGCGACTTCGCGCGGATCGACCTCGCGCCGTACCAGGCCGCCGTACGACGACACGACACCGGCACCGTGATGCCGTCGTTCTCCAGCGTCGACTGGACCGAGGACGGCATCGGGAATCCGATCAAGATGCACGCGAATCGAGAACTCATCACCGACGAACTCAAGGGCAAACTCGGGTTCGACGGCTTCGTCATCTCCGACTGGGAGGGGATCCACCAGATCCCTGGCGACTGGCCGACGCAGGTCCGGACCGGGGTGAACGCCGGCACCGACATGTTCATGGAGCCGTTCTCGGCGTTGCAGTTCGAGACCACCCTGCTCGACGAGGTCCGGGCCGGCCGGGTGTCGCAGGCGCGCGTCGACGACGCCGTACGACGGATCCTGGCGAAGAAGTTCGAGTTGGGCCTCTTCGAGAAGCCGTACACCGACCGCACGCACCTCGCCGAGGTGGGGTCCGCGGAGCACCGGAAGCTCGCGCGAGAGGCCGTCGCGAAATCGCAGGTGCTGCTGAAGAACTCCGGCGGTCTGTTGCCGTTGAGGAAGGACGCCAAGGTGTACGTCGCCGGCCGCAACGCTGACGACATGGGCAACCAGGCGGGCGGCTGGACACTCAGCTGGCAAGGCGCATCGGGCCAGCACCGGCTGCCGGGCAACACGGTCCTCGACGGCATCCGGCAGGTCGCTCCGGGTGCGCAGGTGACGTACAGCAAGGACGGCTCGGCCCCGACCGCGGGCAGTGATGTGGCGGTCGTGGTTGTCGGCGAAACGCCTTATGCGGAAGGTTTCGGCGACGTCGGTGGTCCTGAGTGGGCGTTCGACCCGGAGGACGGTGGAGTACCGCGCGAAGCAAAGAGCCTCGACCTGCAGGCGGTGGACCAGGCTGTCATCGAGAAGGTGTGTGGTGCGATCGCGAAGTGCGTGGTGCTGGTCGTGTCTGGCCGTCCGCAGGTGATCCCGCCGGCGCAGCTCAGCACGATCGATGCACTGGTGGCGTCCTGGCTTCCGGGTTCACAGGGAGAGGGCGTGGCCGACGTACTGTTCGGCCAGCGCCCGTTCACCGGCAAGTTGTCCCACACCTGGCCGCGCAGCGCCGACCAGGAGCCGATCAACATCGGCGACCGCGGCTACGACCCCCTCTACCGCTTCGGCTGGGGGCTCCGAACCACCGTCAGCCGCTAGTTCGACGCGCAGGGATCGAGTCCTGCGAGAGCGATCCGGAGACGGCGACGGCCGCAGTCAGTCGATCTGGACTCGGTCGTCGCCGGCCCGTTCGCGACTTGTGCCTGCTCAGTGGGACCCGTCGCGACTTCCTATCTTCGCCGCCATGACCTCGCCGCGACCGCGGTCAATCTGAGCGATTGGTAGTGTCTGCGCGGATCGGCGGGCTGCGTTCGCCTGCTCGCAGGACGCTCGGATCGGACATTGCCGGGGTGGTCGACGACGTCGGGGAAGGTGTGACCCGGTTCCGGCCTGGAGACGAGGTGTACGGCGACAACCTCGTGCTGAAGGGTGGCTTCGCGGAGTACGCGCTCGCGCCAGAGTCCGCGATCGCGCTGCAGGGCATGGATCGGGCCGCGGCGGGTCGCCGGGTGCTGATGAACGGCGCCGGCGGAGGGTCGGTATCCTCCGCGATTCAGGTCGCCAAGCGGCTCGGTGCTTCCGTCGCCGGTGCCGACAACGTCGCAAAGCTGGACTTCATGCGGTCGGTCGGTGCGGACAATGTCATCGACTATCGCTTGGACGACTTCACCCGGACCACCCGCCGTACGACCTGATCCTGGACCTGGTGGCGCACCGGTCGGTGTTCGCCTATCGGCGCGCGCTGGCACCCGGCGGCACGTATCGGTGCGTGGATGAGATCGCTGGCCTACGCAACGTGGAACTTGTCGGCAGCTGCGAACGCATTGAAGACCCCGAAGCTCCCGTCTGGAGCTCCGCTTACCTCGAAGCCGTAGCCTCCGGTGGTGAGGTCAGACGGCCTGATTGGGGCGAGCTGACGCGGTCGTCACCGTGTCGGTGGGCGGAGAGTGATCGGCTCCTGCTGCGAGAAGGTCAGTTCGGTGATGTGGCCGTCGTACCGGATGCGGTGCGTGGTGGATCTGGCCGGGTGGATCGTGGCGTGGTCGAGGCGGCCGTTCGTCCAGGTGATGTCGACGGTGAAGCCGCCTCGGGCGCGGAGTCCTCGGATGGATCCGTTGGGCCAGGTCGTGGGGAGAGCGGGGAGCAGCTCGAGCTCGTCGGCGTTCGACTGGACGAGCATCTCGGCGATGGCCGCGGTGCCGCCGGCGTTGCCGTCGAAGGAGTAGATGTTCTGCGCGGCGCCGGCGACACCACCGACGGAGTAGCTCATCAGGTTCGCCTCGCTGGCGTCGGTGACGAGGCTGGTCAGGTGTGTGAGTGCCTTGTCTCCGTGTAGCAGGCGGGCGTGGAAGAGGGCGAAGTTGGCCTCGACCCACTCGGTCTGTTCCCAGCCGCGCGCGTTTTGGCGTCGTTCGATGGTGACCTCGGCGGCGCGGGCGAGTTCGGGAGTGGTGCGCGGTGTGATCTGCCGCTCGGGATAGAGCGCACACAGGTGAGACGTGTGGCGGTGGGCCGGATCGGCTTCCTCGAAGTCGTGGAGCCATTCCTGCAGCTGGCCGTGCCGGCCGATCTGGAACGGTGTCAGGCGTGCGCGCGCTGCCGCGATCCGCTCACGCAGGTCCGCGTCGACCTCGAGCACCTCAGCCGCGGCCGCACAATCCCGGAGGATCGCCTCTGCGAAGACGCGGTCGACGGTGTTGCCCATGGCAACCGAGCAGCGGGATCCGTCAGGTCCGACGTACCAGTTCTCGGGCGACTCGGAGGGACCTGCCACAAGGAGGCCCTGGTCTTCGGTGAGGTAGGAGAGCAGGAAGAGCGCGGCGCCGCGCAGGACGGGGTAGGCGACGTTGCGCAGGAACTCGTCGTCGCCGCCGTACTCGCAGTGTTCCCAGAGGTGGGTGGCGAGCCAGGCGCCGCCGGTGACGTTGAGGCCCCAGCCCAGGTCGGTGCCCGGGGCCGAGTAGCCCCAGGCGTTCGTCACGGTGTGTGCGACCCAGCCGGGCGCGTCGTACATCTGGGTTGCGGTGGTCTGGCCGGTCTCGGCGAGTAGGTGGAGGAGCCGGAACAGGGGAGTGTGGCACTCGGCCAGGTTGGTGGGCTCGGCGGCCCAGTAGTTCTGCTGGGTGTTCATGTCGAGGTGGAAGTCGTTGCTCCACGACGCGCTACTGGCCAGACCGTCGTTCCAGAGTCCTTGCAGGGCAAGTGGCAGCGGCGAGTCGGCGCGGGATCCGGCGACGGTGAGGTAGCGCCCGTACTGGAAGTACAAGGCGAGAAGACTGTCGTCGCGCTCGCCGCAGGCCAGGCGGTCGCGTCGCTGGTCGGTCGGCAGGCTGGCGACGTCGGTATCCGCGGCGAGGTCGAGCGAGACGCGCCGCATGAGGCCGGCGTGATCGTCGACGTGCGCGGCGCGGATGGCGTCGTACCCGGTCGCGACGGCCGCCGCAGTCAGCCCCCCGACCTGGCGGACCGGATCCGCGCCGCCCCAATCGGTGCCGACGGCAATGATCAGTACGGCGGAGTCCGCGCCGGAGACTTCGAACGAGTCGTCGGCCGATCGGACGGTTCCGCCGCCGGTCGCGACGTGGACGCGGATCTCGACCGCCGCGCCCGCAGTACCGTCGCTGTGTATTGTCTCGACGGCCCGACCGCTGAAGGCGACCCCGGTGTCGGTACAGGTTGTGCGCCCAGGAAAGACCGAGCCGTCGAGCCCCAGTGTGAAGCTGACCGCCGCCGCCCTGTCGGCAGTGATACGTACGGCGATCACGCCGTGCGGATGGGATGCAATGACCTCCCGCCTGAAGCGCACGCCGGCCGTGTCGTAGCTGACGGACGTCAGGCCCTGGTCGAGATCGAGAGCTCGCCGGTAGCTCGTGGCTGGTGCGGGATCGGCGAACATCAGGCGGACGTGGGGAAGCGGCAGGTTCGTACCGAACGACGCCCGTGTGCCGAGTAGATGCTCGCCCGCGAGCCGCTGCGCCTGGGCGTACTGCCCCGCGAGCAGGAGCTTGCGGACTGCCGGCAGCTCCTGCCGGGCGGTCGGGCTGAGATCGATGGCTGACGGCGCCCCGGACCACGCCGTCGACTCGGACAGATCGATCCGCTCCACCCGCGTCCCGCCGTACACCATGCCGCCCAGGCGGCCGTTGCCGATCGGCAGTGCCTCGAACCAGCGCTCGGCCGGCCGGTCGTACCAGAGATGTCCGGCCGGAGTGGCGGCAGGTTGCGGTTCGGTCGCGGGTGAAGCGATCAGCATGGTTCTCCTACTTGTCCTCGGCCAGAAGCGTCCGGCTCTGTTCCTGCATCTTGGCGAAGATGCTCTCATCGGACTTGTTCGTGAAGTACGACTCGAACTGCGGAATCATTGCGGTGGTGAGGGCGGCGCCGTTGTTGTAGACCGGGCACGGCACGAGCTCGCCGCTGGTCAGATAGTTGTTGAAGACCGAGAAATCGACGCCCTTGGCGGTCTGCTGGTCCGACAGCGCCTTCATCGACGTAGCGATCGAGGGGAAGAGGGAGGCGTTGTACGTCGCGGCGGTCGTCTGGCATGCCTCGCTCTCCTGGTACTTGACCCACGTCCAGGTCTCATCCGGGTGTTTGCTGCCGGCCCAGATGTTGTTGCCGTTGGCATTGGTCATGAGGGCCCGCTTGCCGCTCGTACCGGCCGGGAGCGGAGCGGTGCCGATCTTGGTGTTCTTCAGCGCGGCGTAGGTGGCAGCCTCCCAGGTGCCGCCGACGGCCATCGCGACCTTCCCGGAGCCGAGTTGCTGGCTATTGGCCGTGGTGAACTGGTTGAGCTTGGGGGTGAAGCCGTCGTTCGCCAGCGCACGGACGAGTTGGACGGACTTGACCACGTTGGGGTCGTTGTAGTTGAAGACTGTCGCCCACTGCTGCTTGTCCGGGATGTTGATGCCGTCGTTGGGGAGCAACCAGCCCCAGGCGTTCTGACCGAACGGATCGCCGGTGGACTCGATGTTGCCGAGACCGTACGTCTTCACTGTGTCGGCACGGAAACCGGGCTGGTCACCACGCTTGCCGGCGGCATCGACGGTGAGGTGCTTGATCATCTTCCAGAAGCTGCCACCCCCGTCGGACGTCCAGTTGAGGGCCGCGACGTCCTTGTCGGTGTAGCCGGCCTTGGCCAGGACGTCCTTGTTGTAGTACAGCGCACCCGTGGCCCAGTCCATCGGCAGTGCGTACTGCTTACCGTCCTTGTACTTCCAGCCTTCGGTGCCGATGGCGTACTGCCCGAGGTCGAGGCCGTCCTTCTTGATGTAGTCGTCGAGCGCGAGGAGCTGACCCTGACCGGCGTACGACTGCAGGAAGGTCACGCTGTTCATGAAGCCGTCCGGGGCGTCGCCGGAGACGAATCCGGCCGTCAGCTTGGTGAAGTAGTCGCTGACGTTGTAGTTCGTGATCTTGACCTTGATGTCGGGGTTGGCCTTCTCGAACGCCGGGATGCACTGCTGGTAGGCGATCGCCTGGTCCGGTGACCAGGTCCACCAGTTGACCGTGGTTGCCTCGCCGGAATCGCCGGAGCCGCCTGAGGAGCAGCCGGCCAGGGTTGCCAGGACGGCGGCCGCCATCGCGGCGGCCCGGGTGAGTCGTGTTCTTTTCACCGTTTCCCCTTTCAGAAAGGGCAGAGTCGGAACGGGTGGATGGCCGGCCGGCTACCGGAGTCCGGTGAAGCCGATCGAGTCGACGATGCGCCGGCCGAAGAGTATGAAGATGACGAGCATCGGGAACGCGGCGACGAGGGCGGCCGCCATGAGGCCGGCGAAGTCCGGCTGGGTCTGAGGTGACGCCTGCTGAAAGACGCCGAGGGCAACGGTGAGCGGCTTGACGTTCGAGTTGCCGGCCACCATCAACGGCCAGAAGTAGTCGTTCCAGGCGTTGATGAAGGTCAACAGGGACAGCGTGGTGAGCGGACCCTGACTCATCGGGACGGTGATCCGGAAGAGCAACTGCAGGCGGCCGAGTCCGTCGATGAGTGCGGCGTCCTCGATCTCGGTCGGCAGGCCGAGCATGAACTGCCGGAGGAAGAAGATGCCGAAGGCCGAGAACAGCGCTCCCGGCAGGATCAGCCCGGCGAAGGTGTTGGTCAGACCGAGGTCGTGGATCAGTACGAAGTTCGGCAGCAGCGTCATGATGCCGGGAATCATCAAGGCGCTGAGGAAGACGCCGAAGACGATGTCGCGGCCTCGCCAGTGCAGCCTGGCGAAGGCATACGCCGCGAGCAGTGAGCAGAAGACCACCAGCACGGTCAGCGTGGTCGCGTAGATGATCGAGTTCCGCAGGTAGAGCCCGAGTTGGATGGTGGCCCCGGAGCCGCCCTCCGCGACGGCCTGCTCGCGGCTCGCCAGGCCGAGAACGCGCTCGAACGGACCGAAGGTCAGGTCGACCGGGAGCAGGGACGCCGGATGGTCGATCAACGCGTAGTTGTTCGACAGCGCCGTCCTGAGGATCCAGTAGAAC
Source organism: Kribbella sp. NPDC050281 (assembly GCF_040655855.1). Taxonomy (NCBI): domain Bacteria; kingdom Bacillati; phylum Actinomycetota; class Actinomycetes; order Propionibacteriales; family Kribbellaceae; genus Kribbella; species Kribbella sp. NPDC050281. Next base: position 75,394 of record NZ_JBFAKS010000045.1, read on the forward strand.
GGGAAGGTCGTGACTGCGAGGAACACGATCAGGTAGGCCCAGGCCAGGCCCTTTCCGAGGCCGGGTCTGCGCGGCTTCGATGGCTGGGTCGTCGGCGCCGAGGCGTGCGTCACCCGGGACAGTGTGGTCGTCATGGCTGGGCTCTCAGTTCGTGTCGGACTGGTTGGCGCGCAGCAGCCGCATCTGGACGAAGGTGATCGCGAGCAGGAGGACGAACAGCGCCATCGACATCGTCAGTGCGTAGCCGAAGTCGAACTGGGCGAAGCCCTTGCTGTAGATGTAGAGCGGCAGCACGTTCGAGGCGTTGGCCGGTCCGCCCTTCGTGGTCACGGCGACCAGATCGAAGACCTGGAACGAACTGATCACCGTCAGCACGGCGACCATTGCCAGGATGGGACGGAGCAGCGGCAGGGTGAGATGCGCGAACATGCGCGGCTCGCTGGCGCCGTCGAGCCGGCCGGCCTCGTAGATCTGCGCCGGGATCGTCTGCAGTCCGGCGAAGATGAGGATCGCGTTGTAACCCATCGATTTCCAGACGCCGATGAACGCCAGGGTCGGGATAACCCACCCTTGCGATCCGAGGAAGAGGATGTCGTGCCCGGTGACCGCCTTGACGGCCACGTTGACGATGCCGAGACCTGGGTCGAGCATCCACTGCCAGATCAGGGCGGCGACGACGCCGGACACCAGGAACGGCAGCAGCACGAGTCCGCGGACGACGGTCGAGCGGGTCAGCCGGTGCATGATCACGGCCGTGGCCAGCGAGACGGCCAGTCCGAGAAGGACGGTCAGTACGACGTACTGCACGGTCACGGCGAGCGATTTCCAGAAGACGTCGTCGCCCAGCAGTCGGCGATAATTGTCCAGACCTGTCCACCTCGCGGGCGTCAGGATCCGGAATCTGGTGAAGCTCAGGTAAATGCCGCGCAGGACCGGCACCGCGGCGAACACGATGAATCCCACCATGGCCGGGAGAATGAGGACCGGCGCGAGCCGCCAGTCGGCGTGATGCGCAGGTCCAGTGCTCTTTCGGCGACGTGACGGCGTTCCGGTGGCAAATGTCACCACGGTGGACTCCTTCGCGAAACAAATGCGGCGAGTCGTTACGAGGAATGAGTGCCTGTGAATGCGGTCCGACTCGCCGGAATTAACCTCACGGACATTCAGTCATGCACGCGCCGCCGGTGCAACGACGCATACCGGATGTCAGGTATTCGTCCGGCGAATAGGTCACGAGACAGGGATGGGCAACGTCCCGGCCGGGCGATCCGCGGAGAGCACGAGATCGACGAAGGCCTGGACCGCTCTGCTGAGCGGACGCTCGGAGGACCACCAGACCCCGACATCGCGGTAGAGCTGTGGGCTGTCCACCTGGCGCACCTCAAGTCCGTCCGTGCGCACCATCGCCGCGGCGAGGCTGTTGATCAGGCCGATGCCGTGGCCGGCCCGGACCATCGCCGCCAGTGTGGTCGGCTGATGGGAGACGATGCCCCCGGCCGTCTCGATCCGGCTCGATTGCATCGCCGACCAGGCCTCGTACCCCAGGCTGGGGTCGCCCAGCGGATCGCCGATGGTGATCATCGGGTGCGCCGCCACGTCCGCGAGGCCGATGGAGTCAACGGCGAGGATCGGATGGCCAGGCGGCGCCAGGACCACGAACGGCTCGCGCCAGATGCCGCGGTGGATCCAGGTGTGATCGGTAGGCTCGGGCCGGAGCGGACGGAGTGCGACCGCCGCGCGCCGGTCCGCCAGCCACTCGTCGCTGACCTGGACGTCGCCGTCGAGGACGGCGATCTCGAGCAATGGATTGGCGGTTCGCAGCTGCTTCAGGACGCCGGGGAGGAACTCTGAGCTCCCGCTGGCGAAACTCGCGATCGCCAGCTTCCCAGACAACGATCCAGCCGTCGCACGCAGGTCGGAGACGGTGTCGTCCACCTCGGTCACGATCAGTCGGGCGCGCGGGAGCAGACGCCGACCGTCGTCGGTCAGGGTGAGCGGACGCATCCGGCGTTCGATCAGCACGCAGCCCAGCGAGCGCTCGAGGCTGGCGACGCGTGCGGACACCCGGGGCTGGGACAGATGCAGCCGGGCGGCCGCACGGGCGAACCCGCCGGAGTCGACTACCTCGATCCAGGTGCGGAGCCAGGCCAGCTCGACATCCATGATCCGGCTCCTTCCCGAGCGGCCAGAGTGTTTGGGACGCTACCAGCCGTACCCGGAGGTGATCGGGAGATCGGTATTCGTCGTACGAAACTTCTCCATTCGTAGATCGGCATTGTGGTGGACCAGACCGCCATGCCTGAATGGCCGTGAATGTCACTGCCGAATCACCGTGCGGACAAAGGGGTGTCGAGTGGATTTCGAGTTACCGGACGACGCGCTGGGGCTGCTGTCGCCCGCGCAGACCGACCTGACCCCGGGGGAGGAGGGCAATGTCATCGTCTCCGTGGAGACGTACGCGCTCGCCGTACCGCTGGTGCAATCGTTGGCCGACTCGACCGCCGCGCTGAAGTCCTGGGTTGTCCCGGTCGTCGAGATCCGCACCGCGGACGGGCGGATCGGGACTGGAATCTCCGGTGTCCACACCGGGCCGGAGTTGCTCTGCCAGGTGATCGATCGGTTTTACGCTCCCGCGCTCCTCGGCGCTTCGTCGGAGGACATCGTCGGCACCTGGAAACGGCTGTACTGGTTGCCGACGCACTGGATCGGCCGCGCGGGAGTCGTGCACATGGCTCTGTCAATGGTCGACATCGCATTGTGGGATCTCGCCGCTCAGCGCGCCGGGGTGCCACTGTGGCGGTTGCTCGGTGGCTCAGCGGATCCGATCGAGACGTACAACACCGACGGCGGCTGGCTGAACCTGAGCGTCGCCGAAGTCGTCCGCGATCTCGGCTCGCTGGTCGACCGCGGCTGGCGGCGGGTGAAGATCAAGGTCGGCAAGGCGGACTGGCGCGAGGACGCCTCCCGGGTGCGCGCGGTACGGAAGGCCGTCGGGTCCGACATCACGTTGATGGCCGACGCCAACCAGCGCTGGGATCTCGCGACTGCGCACCGCATCCTGCCGGTCCTGGCCGAGGCCGAGCTGGACTGGATCGAGGAGCCGGTGCATGCCGACGATGTCGGCGCGCACCGGAAGCTGCAGGCGGTGGGAACGGTCGACGTCGCGGCTGGGGAGAGCTTGTACTCGTACCATGCGTTCGCCGGTCTGATGGCCGCGGAGGCCATCCGCGTGGTGCAGCCGGATGTGACCCGGCTCGGTGGTGTGACGGAGTGGCTGCAGGTCGCGCACCAGGCGGCGGGGCACGGTCTGCGGCTGGTCCCGCATGCCGGGGACATGATGCAGGTGCATCAGCATCTCGCCGGCGTCGTACTGACCGAGGTGCCGGCGTTGCTGGAGTTCATCCCGTGGACCCAGGAGGTCTTCGAGTGTCGCAGCGTCGTCAACGAAGGGTTCGCCGAGCGACCACAGGAGCCGGGAGCGTCCACGACGGTCGCCAAGGAGGCCCGGGAGAAGTGGCAGCTGAAGGGTGTCGGCGGGCGGACGTCGAATGACTGACGTCCGTGTCGGTCGCACCGACCTGTTCGTGCCACGGATCGGGTTGGGGACCGCTGCCCTGGGCAACTTTCAGCAGGCGATCAGCGATGCCGACGCCGTGGCCGTGGTGGATCGCGCGATCGCACGCGCCGTTCGGTACCTTGACACCGCCCCGCTGTACGGACACGGACTCGCCGAATCCCGAGTCGGCCAGGCGGTGGCGAAGGTTTCGCGGGACGGGTTGATCATCTCGACGAAGGTGGGTCGGTTGCTGCGCGAGGACGCTCCGCGTGACGAGACGCAGTACTACGACGGAGTCCCGTTCTACCGGGACGTGCCGGCGGTCGGGCCGGTGTGGGACTTCAGCTACGACGGGATCCGCCGGTCGGTGGAGGAAAGCCTGAAACGGACCGGGCTCGACCGGTTCGACGTTCTTCTCTTGCACGACCCGGACCAGCACCTGGAGGCAGCCGCCTCCACCGGGTACGCCGCTCTCCGCGATCTCCGGGCCGAAGGCCTGGTCCAGGCGATTGGCGCCGGCATGAACAACTCGGCTCCACTGGCCGAGCTCGTTCGCTCGTGTGACTTGGATGTCGTTCTGCTCGCGGGCCGTTACACACTGCTCGATCAGTCCTCGCTGTCCGACCTGCTGCCTGCCTGCGAACGCAGGGGAGTGTCGGTCGTGATCGGCGGTGTCTTCAACAGCGGGGTCCTGGTCGACCCGGCTCCGGGCGCGTCGTTCGACTACATCCCGGCTGGCGACGCGGTCGTCGCCAAGGCTGCGGCGATCCGGGACGTTTGCCGGCCGTACGACGTACCTCTGGCTGCGGCGGCGCTGCGATTCCCGCTGGCCCACCCACGAGTGTGCACGGTGCTGGTCGGACCGCGCACCGTCGACGAGTTCGAGATGGATCTGGCTTTGTTCGACGCTGACATCCCAGCGGAGCTGTGGGCTGATCTTCGCCGTGCGGGCCTGCTCGATCCCGACGTACCGACGCCGGAGTGAGAGATGCGAATCGACGCCCATCAGCACTTCTGGGACCCGGCGCACTACGACTATCCGTGGATGGCGGGTGAGGCCATGGATCCGGTACGGCGAGCGTTCACGCCGGCCGATCTCCGCGGCGTAATCCACAAAGAGGACATCGACGCCACCATCCTTGTCCAGACTCTGTCCAGCCTCGCCGAGACGCGGGAGTTCCTTCAGTTGGCGGCCGCTACGGACTTCGTCGCCGGCGTTGTCGGCTGGGTCGATCTGAGGTCGCCGGCTGTGGGCGACGACCTGGATGAGTTGCTCGACGGGCCGGGCGGAAACCGCTTGGTCGGTGTCCGGCATCAGGTGCATGACGAGCCCGATCCCGAGTGGCTGCGGCGGGACGATGTACGACGTGGCCTCGCTGCTGTGCAGAGCCGTGGACTCGCGTATGACCTGCTCGTCCGCGCCCGCGAACTCCCGGCCGCAGTCGACGTCGTTCGGGCGTTTCCAGAGCTGCAGTTCGTCCTCGATCACATCGCGAAACCAAGCATCGCGGCTGGGTCCGATCTCGCCTGGACGGAGTGGATGCCTGGTCTCGCCACGGCACCGAACGTCGCCGTGAAGGTGTCGGGCATGGTCACCGAGGCGGACTGGAGTAGCTGGACCGTGGCCGACCTGCGCCCCTTCGTCGAGAGCGTCGTACGTTGGTTCGGACCGGACCGCCTGCTGTTCGGCTCGGACTGGCCGGTGTGCCTATTGGCCGGCTCGTACGGCGATATCGTCACCGCGCTCGACAAGGCGCTCCCGAAGCTGAGCCCGTCCGAGCGGGATCTCTTGTACGGCGGCAACGCGGAGCGGGTTTACCGCCTCTCACGCGCGGCCGGCTGACAAGAGGCGCAGGTCGCGGCCGCGCTGGACGGCCGAGGAGCGGTCGGTGGCGCCGAGCTTGGTGTAGATGCGGCGGATGTGGGTGTTGACCGTGTTCAGCGAGACCGACAGCTCGGCGGCGATCTCGGGCCGGGTGAGATTGGTCGGCAGGAAGCGCAGCACACGGAGCTCGCTGGGGCTGAGGGCGTCGAGCGGCTCGGAAGCTGTGGCGTTGGTGTGGCCGCGGACGGCGTCGAGAATGTCGGCGACAAGCGCGGCGTGCGACGTGCTGTGGAGCGGCCAGGAGGTGAGTAGTTCCCACGCGCCGGTCATTGCGAACGGGAGGATCAGCCCCTCCGGCTCGGCCAGGTGCAGCGCGCGTTCCACGGCTGCGCGCGCGGCTCGGTCGTCGCCGAGGTCCTTGCAGGCCAGCGCTTCCAGCAGGTACGCCTCGATGAGGGTGATGGTGGGAACCTTGTCGTCGAGGAGCGGCTTCAGCGCGCTACGGGCCGCGGCCGGATCGCCCTCGGCCAGGTGGATCACGGCGGTCGCAGTACCGATCTCGTGCGTTGTCGCTAGTTCATCATCGACGGCGGCAAGTGCGGCGAGGGCCCGGTCGGGGTCCCTGAGGCGGGCCTGTGTGGCGATCGTCCAGCCGGCGACCCGGGAGGTCCAGCCGTGCCGGCCGGCCATCCGCACCTGTCCAGCGGCGGTGAGCTCGGTGAGCGCCTCGCGATGGCGGCCGCGGGCTGCCGGCAGGATCGCGGCGATCAGGTGGATCAGGTAGCGGATGCCTGGCTCTCCGCCTGCCTGGGTGGCGCGGTTGGCGCGCTCCAGCCATTCGCCGGCGCGGTCGAATTCGCCTGTCCAGGAGAGCATCCAGGCGAGGGTCGCGTACGCCGGTGCGATCACCGCGTCGCCCTCCCAGCCGTGCCGCGTCGCCGCCGTGATCGCGTCCTCGCACTGCTGCCGTGCGAGCGAGAACGAATGGTGGCTGATGGCGAACCCGAGGTGGGCGCGGCAGGCCACCTCCAGGTAAGGCCGGTCGATGTCACGAGCCAACGCGGCGCCTTCCTGCAGGTGTTTCTCACTCTCGGGCAGCCGCATCGACCACGCCTCGGTGACGCCGAGGCTCAGCAACGCGATGGCCTGTAGATCGTTGCTGAGAGCAACGTCGGCGGTGGACTGGGCGGCCGGCTGCGAGAGTGCGTCCACCTGCTCGAAGACGCTGTCGAAGTGACCGCGCAGGCGTGCCGACAACAGATCGAGAGACGCGATGGCGGTCCGCAAGCGGTGTTGCCGATCGGACGAGGTCGTCGCGGCGTACGCCCTGACCACGTCGAGATGCGCGTCGGCCTGGTCGAGGTGGAGTTGGTCGAGGTCGGCGATGGCGTGTACCAGGGCAAGGCCGGGGGAGTCGTCGCCGGCGCGGGCCGGGAAGGTGTGCAAGAGCGCTGCCACGGTGCCGGCCTGGCCGTCCAGGGTGAGGCTCAGGGCGTGGTCAGTGAGCAGCCGGGCAGCCTCGGTCCAATCACCGGCGGCTTGGAAATGGCGGATGGCGTCGGCAGTGCCCGCGTGGTCGGCGAACCACCGCGCGGCGATCCGGTGCAGGTCGGGGACGTCCCCCGGCAGGGTACGGCGCAGTTCCAGCCGGAGCAGACCGCTGAACAGGTGGTGGTAGCGGAACCAGGTGCGAACGGGATCAAGTGAGACGACGAACGCGTTGGCGTCCTCGAGGTCCAGCAGGATCCGCTCCGACCCGGTGGCACCGGTGAGCAGGTCGGCCAGTTCACCGTTGACCCGGTCGAGCAGGGAGGTACGCAGCAGCAGGCGTAGCACCTCTGGTGGCTGCCGGTCCAGCATCTCGGTCATCAAGTACTCGGCGACGGTGCGGTCGCTGCCGGAGAACTCGGCCACGAACCGTTCCGGCTGCGGGTGCCCAGCCAGCGACAGGACGGCCAGTCGCAGCCCGGCCGCCCAACCTTCGGTCCGCTGGTACAACGTGGTCACCGCCTGGTCGGGCAGGGTGATCCCGGCGGTCGTGAGCAGCTTGCGGGTCTCGTCCACGGTGAAGCGCAACTCGGTGGCGCGGATCTCGGCGAGTTCTCCTGCCAGCCGGAGCTGATGCAGGCGCAGTGGGAGGTCCCGGCGGGTCGCCACGACCGCGTGGACAGCTGTTGGGAGGTTCGTCAACACCGCCGCGAGCTGCTCGGCGGCCTCGGCCGAGGTCAGCTCGTGCAGGTCGTCGATGATCAGGACGACGGGCCCGCCGTACGCTGTGAGCTCGGACAGCACCTTGTCGACCATCGCCTGGCCGTCGAACCCAGGCGCCGGGGGCGGGGACTCAGTGCCACGGATCGCGCCTAGCAGGGAGAGCCAGAACAGCTGGGCATCGTGCTGGCCGGGCTTGACTGACACGAAGACGATCCGGCGGTCGTGGTGGCGTCGATCCGCCCAGTCGCGCAGTAGCGACGTCTTCCCACTGCCGGCCGGCGCCGAGATCACCGTGACGCGCCTCTTCACAGCTTCGTCCAGCGCGGCGATCAGATCGCGACGGTTGATGAGCCCGCGTCGCGTCGCGCCATCTTCTGCAGGCACCTGGTCAGCGTACTCGCGGACATCACTGGAATCAGGTGACGACCTCTCACCGGTTAGGCACGGAACCTGAACTCACCTTGATCACCACGAACGAAACGGAGGGTGAGCATGACTGCGTCGAGTCCACGCGCGAACGACCTGCCGGACTACGCCCCGGTACCCGAGGCGGCCTTCGGCCCGGCCTTGAACGAGCAGGGGTACTTCGTCGGCCGCGTCGAACGCAACCTGTTCTGGGTCACCGACGGCACCTACCAGTCGGCGTTCCTCGCGACGGTCGACGGCGTCGTCTTGTTCGACGCCCCGCCGACCATCGGCCACAACCTGCGCCGGGCCGTGGACGAGGTGGCGGCGACCGAGGGCATCGGCAACACCGTGACCCATTTGGTCTATTCGCATCACCACGCCGACCATGCCGGTGCGGCGAACCTGTTCGGCGACGACATCGTGCGCATCGGGCACGTCGAGAGTCGGCGGCTCCTGTTGCGGGACAACGACGCGACGCGGCCTGCGCCGGAGGTCACCTTCGAGGACAGCTACACGCTCGAGGTCGGCGGCGAGCGGGTCGAGCTGGCTTACCACGGGCCTAACCACTCGCCGGACAACATCTACATCCACTTCCCGGACCACGACACCCTGATGCTGATCGACGTCGTGAACTCGGGCTGGGTCCCCATCTACAACCTGAACCTGAGCGAGGACGTGCCCGGGTACATCGGCGCTCCGGATCGGGCCATGGACTATCCGTGGAGCCACTTCATCGGCGGCCACCTCGGCCGGCTGGGCACTCGCGACGACCTGGTCCTGCACCAGCAGTACATCGCCGACATCGTCGACAGTTCGTACGCCGCGCTCGCCTCGATCGACCCGACCCCCTACTTCATCAAGTACGGCGCGAACGTGTGGGCCGGTGTGGGCGGGTACCTCGACGCCGTCACCGCGGAGGCCGCCGCGCCGGTCATCGCCAAGTACACCGGCGTCCTGGGAGCTGCCGACGTACCCGCCTTCACCACCAGCACGACCTTCAGCATCCTGCAGTCCATTCGCCTCGACCTCGGAACCGGCTCGCAGGTGCACCCATGACCGCGCGGGTGGCCATCGTCGTCGGTGCGGGCGGCGAGCTCGGACGGGTGACGGCGCAGAAGTTGGCTGCCGACGGGTTCACGGTGGTCGGCGTCGATCGCAGCGCAGAAGGGCTGAAGGAGTTGCCCGACGGCATCCGTTCCGAGGTTGGTGACGCAACCGACCCGGCCGTCGCGAAGAGTGTCGTCGATCGGATCGCCGTCGAAGCCGGCCCACCGGAAGTGCTGGTCAATGCGCTCGGCACCTACCACCTGGGTGACGCACTCGACGCGACGCCGGAGGATCTGCGGCTCATGGTCGATGTCAACGCCGGTGCCGCGCTCTGGTTGACCCAGGCGGTCGCGCCGTACATGCGAGACCGGGGTACGGGCGCCGTCGTGCACGTGGCCGCCCGTCCGGGTCTGGAGCCGACGGCGGGGATGCTCGCCTACAGCGTCGGCAAGGCGGCCCTGGTCCACCTCACGCGCGTGCTCGACCTCGAGTTGCGTCCACTCGGGATCCGGGTGAACGCCGTCGCGCCGCAGGTCCTCGACACGGCGAAGAACCGTCCGTATCTCCCGCCGGAGCTGATGGCGCACGCCGTGTCGCCGGAGGCGATCGCCGACATCATCGCGTTTCTCGTGAGTGACGCCGCGGCGCCGATCAGCGGCGCGATCGTGCCGACGTACGGCGCCTGAGATTTCTGGAGGAACTGTCATGCCATCGACAACGAACCGTCGTTCGATCCTGGCCGGGGGAGCGGCGCTCGCGGCTGTCCCTCTGGTCGGGGGAGCGCCGGCAGCAGCCGCTGACCCGTTGCCCGACTACGCCCCGATCCCTCCGTCCGCCTTGGGCCCGGCCGTCAACGCGCAGGGCTACTTCGTGGGGCGCGTCCAGAAGAACCTGTACTGGGTCACCGACGGCACCTACCAGGCTGCCTTCCTGACCACCAAGGACGGGGTGGTGCTGTTCGACGCACCGCCGAGTATCGGGCGAAATCTGCAACGTGCCATCGACCAGATCGCGTCCGACAACGGCGTGCCCAATAGGGTGACCCACATCGTCTACTCACACCACCACGCGGATCACCTCGGCGCCTCGTCGCTGTTCGGCCGCCAGGTGGTCAGGGTCGGCCACGCCGAGGCGAAACGGTTGCTTGCCCGCGACAACGATCCGGCTCGGCCGGTGCCCGATCTGACCTTCGAGACCCGCCGTACGCTGCGCATCGGTGGCGAGCGGATCGATCTGGCGTGGCACGGTACGAACCACACGCCCGACAACATCTACATCCACCTGCCCGACCATGACACGCTCATGCTGGTCGACATCAATCTGCCCGGGTGGGTGCCGTTCGACAGCTTCAACATCAACGAGGACGTCCCCGGCTCGATCGCGGCTCCGGCCAAGGCGCTCAGCTACCCGTGGAAGCACTTCATCGGCGGCCACATGGGCCGGCTCGGCAGCCGCCACGACATGGTCGTGTACCAGCGATACGTCGCCGACCTCATCGACAATGTCAGGAAGGCCCTGGTCGCGATCGACCCGACGCCGTTCTTCGTCAAGTACGGCAACAACACCTGGGCCGCGGTGAAGGCGTACCAGGAAGCACAGGTCGACTATGCGGCCGCACCGGTGATCCAGAAGTACACCGGCGTACTCGCGGCAGCAGACGTCTATACGGCCAGCACCGCGTTCATGATCCTGGAGTCGGTGCGCCTCGACCTCGGCGCCGACTCACAGGTACATCCGTGACGCAAGGAAGTCGACGAAGCGATCGACGGGCCAGTCGCGTGCGGTAGGAGGCAGCGTTTCTCAGCAGAGAGACGTTCGGTCGTCGGCGGTGCGGGCCGTTTTCCCGTTCGCGGTGACCGCGAG
>NZ_JBFAKS010000046.1:0-79891 GCF_040655855.1 Kribbella sp. NPDC050281
GCCCGCGGCCGGCCGGGGCGCCACGGGCGGGTGTTACGAGCGGCCGGCCGGCGCCGTGCGGTGGCTCTCCGGGGCCGAGGGCGGTGATGCGGCCGTGCTCGATCTGCAGCCAGCCCTCGAGGAGGGTCGGCGTGCAGATGCGGGCGTTGGCCACGGTGATCATGAGCCGAGTAGCCGCCGGGTGGCCGCTTCGGCGCAGACGCGGGCGCTGCCGAAGGTTTGGATCCAGCCGGCGAAGCCCGAGTAGTCCGTGCCCGGGACGCCCATGTCGACGACGATCATGTCCGGGTGCTGGCCCTGCAGCTCCCCGATCAGCTTCTCCTGCCAGTCGAACCGGTGAGCGCCGCGAACCATCAGCACCACCTGACTGTCCGCGCCGTACTCCGACCGGAATTCGCCGACCCCCGCCCGAGCCATCCCAGGCCCGTTGTACGTCTGCCCCGACAACCCGATGCTCTCGACAACCTTCCCGGCGTCCCGTAGCAGCTTCTCCACGCCCCAGCCGGACGAGCCGGCCGCGGGGGAGTGCGTCGGCTCCAGCCGGATGATCAGTACGGCGTCACTCCGCAGTACCGGATCCCCATGAGCTACCACCACCTGCTCGGCAAGCCGCCCACCGAGTGCGTTGTCCCGCAAACCGACATCGGCCTTTGGTCGAGTCCCGAGCCGAGCCAATCGATCGTTGGCACTCTGCAACCGCTCCAACGGCAGCCGTCCACTCTCGACGGCTTCGACCAGAGCAGCCGCCGCCACGTCCACGTCGTCGAGGAACGCCCACGATCCGAGGCACAGCGCGTCGGCTCCGGCCTCGATCGCCCGTACGGCGGCCTCCGGCAACGGCGCCACGTCGGCGATCCCGTACATCTCCAACGCATCGGTGATCACCACCCCGTCGTACCCGAGCTCTCCGCGCAGGATGTCGGTGAGCAGCACCTTGCTGATGGTCGCCGGTACGTCGTCCAGCTGCGGAACGAGGTCGTGCGACACCATGATGCTGTCGACCCCGGCCTCGATCGCGGCACGGAACGGATCGAGGTAGCTCGCCAGCAACTCCTCCCGGGAGACGTCGACAAGCGGCGTCGCCAGGTGCGCGTCGGTCCCGCTCATGCCGTGGCCCGGGTAGTGCTTGGCACATGCACTGACCCCGGCCGCCTGCAGGCCTTCGACCCAGGCTGCCGTGTGCCGGCTGACCAGGTCGCGGTCCGCTCCGAAGCAGCGGATCCCGTTCGGGCTCAGCGGGTTGACGGCCGTGTCCACCGCCGGCGCCAGGTCCCAGTCGACCCCGGCCTCGACCAGCGACAGGCCGATCTGGAACGCCGCCTGCCGGGTCAGCTCGACGTCGTTCAGCTCACCGAGCGCCCGGTTGCCGGGCATCGAGAAGCCGCCGAGGTTCGCCAGCCGGCTGACATCACCACCTTCCTCGTCGATCGACAGCAGGACGTGGTCACGCAGACCGTGCAGCTCGGCGGCCAACGTCTGGAACTGCGAACCGTCGACGATGTCTCTGCCGAAGATCACGAAACCGCCGAGGCCGGCCTCGATCCTCGGCCCGACCCAGTTGGGAACTTTGGGCCGGCCGAGTGCGGGGAACAGCACACCATGGGCGAGCCGGTCGAGCTCTGAACTCACAACATCCTCCTGAGGGGATTCATCCTTTGACGGCGCCGCTGGTCATCCCGCCGACCAGCCGGCGCTGGACCAGCAGGAAGACGACCAGCACCGGGAGCGAGAAGACCGCCGACGCCGCGATGGTGGCGCCGTTGTCGATGCCGTCGGAGGTCTGGAACGAGACCAGCCAGACCGGCAGCGTGTAGTTGCTCTGCGACTTCAGGAACACGTAGGCGAACAGGTAGTCGTCCCACGCGCTGATGAAGGCGAAGATCGAGGTGGCCACGATGCCCGGGGCGAGCAGCGGGAGCTGGATGTGCCAGAAAGCACCGAACCGGCCGCAGCCGTCGACCATCGCGGCCTCCTCCAGCTCCAGCGGGATCCCGTGCACGAAGCCGCGCAGCGTCCAGATCGTGAAGGGCAGTACGAAGGTCATGTACGTGATGATCAGACCGGGGACGAAGTCGATCGCCCCGACCGAGCGCAGCATCAGGTAGAGCGGGATCACCATCGCCGACCCCGGCACCATCTGGACCAGCACGAGCCCGATCAGGAAGGCCCGGCGGCCGACGAACCGGAACCGGGCCAGCGCGATCGAGGCGCCGAGGGCGACGACCAGTGCGATCAGTACGGTCGACACCGAGACCAGCAACGAGTTGCGGACGTAGTGCAGGAACGAGCCGTGCGTGAGCGCCGTACGGAAGTTCTCCAGACTGATCGGCCACGGGATGAACTCCGGCGTCGCCGACAGGATCTTGCCCGGCTCCTTCAGCGCGGTCGCGAACATCCAGTAGACCGGGAAGATCACGATCAGCGAGACGACGACCGCGATCACGTTGGGCACGGTCCGCTTCCGGCCGGGCGCTCCCGCGGCCCTCATGCGGTCACCTCGCCTTGCGCGAACAACCGGCGTACATAGAGCACGGCCAGGGCGGCGAGCAGGATGACGGTGATGATCGCGATCGCCGCGCCGCCGCCGTAGTCGTTGCGGGTGAAGGCCTCGAGGTAGGAGTAGACGCCGAGCGTCGTCGTACCGCCGTCCGGGCCGCCCTGGGTGAGCACCCAGAACGGCGTGAACGAGTTGACCGACCAGATGACTTCCAGCAGCACGAGTACGGCGAGCACCGGGCCGAGAATCGGCAGCGTGACATGGCGCGCCATCGACCACCGCCCGGCACCGTCCAGGCCGGCCGCCTCGTACAGGTCGTCGGGGATCTGGCCCATCGCGGCGTACAGGGTCAGCGCCACGAACGGCAGCCCCTTCCAGACGATCAGCGCGATGATCAGGAACAGCGCCTGGCCCGGCGACCCGAACCAGTCGTGCGCGGAGAAGTCACCGAAGACCTTGAGCTGCGTGATCACCCAGTTCAGTACGCCGTACTGCGGTTCGAACAGCCACCGCCAGATCATCGACGCGGACACCATCGGCATCGCCCAGACCAGCACCAGACAGACCGACAGCATCACCCGGGCCCAACTCGACACCTGGCGCAGCAGTGACGCGAGCAGGAACCCGATCACCATCAGCCCGGCGACACAGGCCACGCTGACGATCAGCGTGCGGAGCAGGACGGACCAGAAGTCGCTGTCGCCGAGCACCCGGGTGAAGTTGCCCAGGCCAACGAACGGCGCCTCCCCGGTGAACAGCGACCGCGGGCCGAAGTCCTGCACCGACAGCCAGATCAGCCGCACCATCGGGTACCCGAGCACGACCGCGAACGCGATCACGGCCGGCCCGACCAGCCCGTACGGCGTGAAGCGGGCAAGCCGGTTCGTCCGGACCGCCTCGTCGCTGCGTGGTGGCGTCGGCGCGGCGGTTCCCGCCTCCGGCGCTTGGGTGAGCGAGGTCATCAGCCGCTACCGTCAGCGCGGACCGGACTGGGCGTTGAACGCCTCGGTCGCGTGTTTGTCGTACGCCGCGGTGGCGCTGCCGATATCACTGCCCTTGGCGATCTTGGAGAAGAACTGCTCGTTGTAGCTCTCGGTCTCCAACGTCGCCTCACCCGGAGTCGCCGGCAGGGCCTGGCTGACGGTCGCGGCCTGAGCGCCGAGCTTCAGCACGTCCGGCACGTTCTGGGTCGGCAGGAAGTCGGTGACGACCGGGAGTTGGTGGATGGTCTGCGTCATCGTCTGCTGGAAGGTCTTGCCGGTGATGATCTTCAGCCAGTCGACCGCGGTCTCCTTGTTCGGGCTGTTCTGGGCGATACCGATGGTGGAGCCGGCAACGATCACCGGCAACGGCGAGCCGGCCTGGTAGCCCGGCATGATGAAGTAGCCGGCATCCGCGGCCGCCTTGGCGTTGATCTCCTTCACCGCGCCCGGTTCCCACGCCTTGACGTAGATCATGGCCGCCTTCTGATCGGCGAAGATCTGGTCCTGATCCGGACTGTCGGTGTTCGCGCCGATCGAGGACGGCGTCGAGCAGGCGTTCTGGAACTTCTTCCACTCCGCCAGGCCGGCCTGGTTCTCCGCGCTGCTCATCGTCGCGGTCCACTTGCCGTTGTCCTCGGTGGCGATCTTGCCGCCCTTGCCGAACAGGAACGGCATCCCGGCGAACCAGTACTGGCCGGGCATGTAGAACGCGGAGAAGTTGGGGATCGAGGTGTGCGCCTTGGCCAGCGTCGCGCAGTCCGCGACCAGCTCGTCAAGGGTGGCCGGCGGCTTGTCGATACCCGCCGCGGCGAACATCTTCTTGCTGTACATGACCACCTTCGTCCCGCCGTACAACGGAGTCGCGTACAACTTCTCCTGGTACGTCGATGGTCCGGCGAGGCCGGCCAGCCACTTGTCGGACGACTCGAAGCCGGCCTTGTCCGCGGTCAGCTCGGCCAAAGCGCCGGAGGCGGTCAGCATCGGGGTCTGGGTGTTGCCCATCTCGACGATGTCCGGCGGATTGTCCGAGGCCAGCGCGGTGGTCAGCTTGGTGACGATGTTGTCCCACTGCTGCACCTCGACCTTCACCTCTACGTCGGGGTGCTTCTGGTGGAACTGCTTGGTCACGTCGCCGATGATCTTGTTGTCACCTGGGCCGCCGGTCATCATCCAGACCGTGAGCTTGTTCGTCGGTGCTGCCTTGCTCGGGTCGGACCCGCCGCAGGCGGCCAGGCTGACGAACGCGGCTGAGATCGACGCGATGACACCCAACGTCTTCCAACGCTTCATGTCGGTTCCTCTTTCGCTGATTGGTCGACAGCGCAGCCGTCCAGCTGGGCCACGACACCGGGGGCGGACGTGGTGATCGAGGCGACCTGATGGCTCGCCACCCCGATCGCGGTGTAGTAACCGCTCAGTGCTGCGGCCATCGCACCCAGCAGGCCGCCGGACTCGCCGAGCACGGATCGGTGCAGATCGCTGTGCACACCGACGGTCTCGTACGTCTCGGCGCTCACCGTCTCCAGCACGGAGTCGCTGAACGCACCGGAGAAGCCGCCGGTGAAGACCACCGTGCTCGGCTCGTAGGCCAGAGCGACGATCGACACCAGGTGCAGCAGCGCCTCGTGGATCTCGTCGACGAGGCCGCCGAAACGGTCCGGGTCGGCGAACACATCGTTGGCCGAGCCGAGCTGATGGCCGGCCGCCTGTGCGAACGCGAGCAGTCCCGCACCGGACAGCAGGTCCCGCAGGCGTTCCTTGCGGCCGGGCAACCGCAGCCGGCCGAACTCGCCGAGCAGACCCTCGGGTCCGGCGAGCACCTGCCGGTTGATGGCGACCGCCGAGCCGAGACCGGTGCCCAGGCTGAACAGGACGACGGTCTCGTCCCTGGGCAGGTCGCCGTAGTGCAGCTCACCCAGCAGGGCGAGGTTGGAGTCGTTGTCGATGATCGTCGGTACGCCGAGCTCGGCGCTGACGGTCTCGACGAAGGTGGTGCCGAGGATCTGCGGCAGGTTGAACGCGCCGACCACCCGATCCTTGCTCGAGGCAACCACGCCGGGCAGGCCGATCGCGACCGACGTCAGCGGTACGCCGTCACCGTACTGCTCGACCAGACCGAGCACCCGGGCCGCGATCCAGGACGCCAGCTCGGCGGCGCCCAGGTCCCGCGGTGTCTCGTCCCGGCAGCGGATGATCGCCGAACCGATCCCGTCGGCGATCACCATCCGGCAGTACGTGCCACCGAGATCGATGCCGCAGACCAGCCCGGACCGCGGGTTGAACCCGAGCGCGGCAGCCTGCCGGCCAGGCCCTTCCCGGACGATCTTGTGCTGCTCCAGGGCCAGCCCGTCGGCGAGCAGGTCGTCCACGATCCGGGCCACGGTCGCCCAGCTCAGTCCGGTCTGCTCGACCAGTTGCCGTCGGTCGATCCCGGCACCCGACAGCAGCGCGGCGATGATCGCCCCGCGGTTCGCCGTCCGGGTCCCGGCACTGCCTCGCACCAGCTTCGTCATTTATTCTCACGATGAATAGAATTAGTTGAGCTGAGACAGTAATCCCGGGATGTGGTCGATGTCCAGGCATTCTGAGAATCAGTCGGCCGCCGTCCGGCGGCGGCGAAGTCGCCGGATCAGGAGGGTCCCCGACGGGCCGGCATGCCCAGTTGGCTGCGATCTTCGAGCATGAGCGAGCAGCTGATGTACCGAGCCGTGTTCACGAACAGACCAGCCGGTCCCGACTGGGTCCGGGACCTCGTCGCGTCGTACCTGTCCTGACGGGCGGCCGCTACTGGTCGGGGGTGTCTTCGGCTGGTTCCGTGGTGGGGGCTGCGACGACGCGGTTTCGGCCGGCTTGCTTGGCGACGTAGGTGGCGGTGTCGGCGGCGAGGATGAGTTCCTCGAGGGTCGTCCCGCAGGTGGGGTACGTCGCGGTGCCGACGGAGCAGGTGAGGCCGTTGAGAGTGGTCTGGCCGCGGGGCGTGGTGATGGTGACGGTCAGGGCCTCGATGCGGTGCCGGATGCGTTCTCCGGTCGCGGTGGTGTCCTTCGGATCGGTGGTGGGCAGCAGTACGGCGAACTCCTCGCCGCCGAACCTGCCGACCAGGTCGTCGGTCCGCACTTCACGGCGAAGCTCGTCCGCGATCGCCTTCAGGACCTGGTCACCGGCCGGATGTCCATGCGTGTCGTTGACGGTCTTGAAGTGATCCAGGTCGAGGAACACGATGCCGAGCGACGTCTGGGTCCGCGCTGCCCGCGCGAGTTCTTTCCCGGCCATCTCGTGCCAGAACACGCTGTTGGCCAGGCCGGTCTGCGGGTCGGTGCGCGCCGCGGTCTGGAACTGGCCGACAAGGAGCGCCCGGTGCAGACCCAGGATGGTCAGGAGCAGTACGACGACCGTCCACGGCTCATGCCTGAGCAGGCTGGCGGTGGCAACACCCAGGCCAAGTGATCCGGCGACGATCAGTTGATCGCTCAGCCGGCCGAGCGCCTTCTGGGCCGCGGAGTCCGGATTCGACAGCAGGACGGCGCCGACGACGAGTGCGTAGTTCACGAACCAGTACGCGAGCCCGGCGACGGTGACAGCGACGAGGCCGAGCGGCCCGGGCGGATAGCCCGGGTAGGTGTCGGGGGAGAGCGCGACCAGGGAGACCGCGCCGGCCGCGCCGGCCAGAACGATGGTGGCGGCGGAGAAGAACCAGCGGTACGGGGTGACGCGGCGGAGCCGGAACCACGAGTGGGTGTACGTCAGCGCGATCAACGCGAAGGCCAGCGGCGGTGGCAGGACCAGGACCCCGGCGAACGTCCACATGCCTTTGAGGTTCACGTACGGGACGCCCTCAGCGGCGACCTCGCGGAGGCGCTCGATGCCGCGCGCCGCTTCGACGTGGACGGCGGAGCCGACCGCGAGCATGCCGAGCCAGATCCAGTCCTGGACCCGGATGTCGATGGCACCGACAGTAGCGATCACCAGGGCGAACGCGCTCAGGTCGACGGCCAGGACATAGCCGACGACTACGGTCGGTGCCGACCACAGCCCCCAGCGGCTCACGCGCCAGGCGCCCAGGCGTGCGGTATCGGTTCGGCGGCGATGCCGCCGCCGCAATCGCCAATGCCGGATACTCGACATGAATCGGTCCCCCAACAAGCCTCACTCGTCCACGGACCAGGGTAGCCGCGAAATCACCCAACGTCACCGCCTCAGGCTGACCGGCCGGCGGACGATCCGGATGCCGGGAGGAGGTGTGTCGCCATGCGCAACAACGACTGGCACTGAGCAGCCACGCTGTCCTGCCCCCACAACCCTAACTAGTGCGGCGAAGTCGTCGTACGCCGGTAGCCGATGGCCGCGCCGAGCGCAGCGGCAGTCCCGAGGGCACCCGCGATCGCTACCACCGACGCGGGGTGCCACCGGTCTGCCGCGGCGCCGGCGGCCAGCACACCGAGCCCCTGCGACACGATGAGCGCAGTGCGGGCCAAGCCGAAGGCCTGGCCCCGCTGCGCGTCCGGCACGTTCAGCACGAACGACGCGTTCGCGGCGAGCTGGTACGACGAGCACAGTCCCGAGACCGCCCACAGGGCGACCGTCACCCACAGACCGGGGTGGATCAGACAGACGATCAGTGGGACACACGACCCGACAGCCAGGGGTCCCATCAGGGCCAATCGACGTGCGGGGGCGAGTCGGGTCAGGAGCAGCATGCCGACCATCTGGCCGGCCGGGTTCGCGGCGAGCAGCAGGCCGACCGCGAGTGGCCCTCCGCCGACGACTGCGGCGTACGGCGCGGCGAGGCCTTCGACACTCACGTAGAAGCCCGCCACACAGGCGAGCGCGATCAGGTAGCGCAATCGTCGATCGCCCCAGACCAAGCGAGCACCGGCCGACAACGAACCCCACCAGCTGACCCGGTCCGCCGAACTGGTGGCCGTAGGCAACGGGCGGTCCCGGACACCGAGCCGGACCAGCGCCGCGGACAGGAGGAACGTGGCCGCATCGACGGCCAGAGCCTGGCTCGTCCCGAAGGCAGCCACCAGGGTGCCACCAGTCACGAAACCGGCCAGTTGTGCGGCCTGCGCGGTCACATTCGACACCGAACTCGCCAGCACATAGGTGTCGCCGCTCAGGATCTCCGGCAACAGGGCCGCCCGCGCCGACTGGAATGGTGCCGCCAGCAACTGAACGGCCACCAGCAGCACGCACAGCAGCCAGATCGGCGCTCCAGGAATCGCCATCAACGCGACCAGCGCGGCTCGGGCGAGGTCGCACCACACCATCACCCGGCGCCGCGGGAACCGGTCCGCAAGCCACGACAGCAGTGGGCCGGCGGCGATGTCCGGCAGGAACGTCAGTGCGTATGTGACGGCCGACAGACCGGCCGACCCCGTCCGGTCGAACACGAGCACCGCGAGCGCGACCCGAGCCAACTGGTCGCCGATCACGGACCCGAGCTGGGCGCCCCACATCCACCGGAACTCCGCTACGGCGAACACTTCGCCGTACGTCGCGGGTCTGTCCGCCGGATCGGGACGAGCGGACTCGGCGGAGCGGGTCATAAGGACGAAGTTACCCCGCCGCCGCGGCCCACAGACCCGGTGCGGCGAGTCGGGGGGCCGCTCTGGTTTCAAAGCAGTTCGAGGTGGTCACTGGTCCGCTAGAGTGCTGACGGCCGACTCGTTGCCTTCGGCGCGTACTTCGACTCAGCGCCGTTTTGTTTCGCGAACAGAGAGTGCTTACGTGGTAATGGCTTGGCGGTTCGGCGCGGTCGGCGCCGAGTCCGTCATGGCCGTCGTGAGCGATGCGAGTCGGTTCGGTGCGTGGATCGTCGCCGTACCGCCGGTGGGGCACATCGACCCGAAATGGCCGTACGTCGGCGCGGTCGTGCGGAAGGCCACCGATCGCGAACCGCATGGCAGACATTCCTACGATCGACATCTGACCATCGCGGTCGTCGAGGCGTGGGACCCGCCGCACGAGTTCGTTCTGCGGCTGCGGAGCGGCCTGGGTGGCTGGATCCGGCTGTCCGTCAGAGTCCAGCCGAGACCAGGGGGATGCCTGGTCGAAGTCCGATCCGATCCGCTCACGGTTTCGGCGCGGCTTCGGTACGCCGGATCGGCCCGATCCCACGCTGAGGAGCGTTGCGCGGCGGTCGCCGAGAACCTCCTTCGCCTCGCCACAGACCTCGAGGCGGACAGCGGTTGAGGCGGCAGTTCCATACCGTGACAGCTTTCACTCAATGTCACTAGATGCTCCGAGGCGATGCTTCCGGCCCGCGAGCGGAGGTATGGTGCCTGGATATTAACGGGGAAGGTGGTCAGAAATGACTGCTGACAATGCACGGCACCGACGGTCCAAACGTCATTCATTCATCCAGCGACTGACGCTGCGATGGCATCGCGAGAGGCCCACGGACCCACCGCCACGCGACAATCCCAGGGCCAAGGAACCGTCGGAGCCGGATTCCGCCTAGGTCTTGTCCGGCAGGAGGACGATTGCGGCCTCTGAGAAGCCGGCCTCCAACGCCTGGTGGGCCTGGACAATCTTGGACAGTGGGTACGTGCGGATGGGGCGGGTGCCGAAGACGCCCTCGCGCCAGGTACGGAACAAGTCCTCGCTGGCTTGGAGGAGGGTGGCCCGGTCGGGGAGATGGTCGCCGGTGCTTGACCTGGTGACTCGGATTCGCCGCCTCTCGAGCGCGGCGGCATCGATGTCGGGCGCCCCGGAGGCGCTGCCGATGAGGTCGAGCGTTCCGCCGTCTCGCAGGGCCGCTACCGCTTCGTCGAAGGTCGCGCGACCCACGAGGTCATAGACAACGTCGGCGCCCGCACCTGCTGCGGAGACCTCCTTGGCGAGTTGCCCGGTGCCCGCAACCACAACGTGCTTCAGGCCGAGAGCCTGCGCGGCCTCGACTCGCTCGTCGCTGGCAACGGGCGTGATGACGGTGGCGCCAAGGTGCTGAGCCCACGGTGCGAGGAGTGAGCCGACGCCACCGGTCGCGCCGGTGACCACGACGATCTCACCGGGCTTGACGGCGTGGACTCGATGCAGCCGTCCCCAGGCGGTCAATCCGTTGGCGAGCAGGGATGCGGCCTCTTCGGAACCGAGGTCGTGCGGGAGTGGGATCGCATCCGTTGCCGGGAGCAACCGCGTCTCGGCGTACGCGCCCGGAGAGAAGTAGTAGCCGACCCGGTCCCCGACCGAGATCGAGTCCACGCCGGCTCCGACCGCGTCGACCACTCCCGCACCTTCGCCGCCGATGACTGCCGGCAACGTTGGCAGGGGAAAGGCGCCGCTCCGGAAGTAGGTGTCGACGAAGTTCACTCCGATGGCCTGCTGCCTGATCCGGATCTGGCCGGTGCCAGGCTCGGCCACTTCCTCCGACTCGTACTGCAGAACCTCAGGTCCTCCAGGCTTGTACATCCGCACGACCGCACTCATCACAATCCTTTCGTCGAAACAGGGTTCTTGTTCTGCCGGACGCCTTCGGTCGCGGCGATCAGGGCGGCGGCGACCAGTACCGCGCCCGCGGTGACGAACACGGTCCGCAGGCTGGTCGAGTCGACCAGCAGACCGCCGAGCGCTGACCCGCCCGCGATCGACACCTGCATCGTCGCGACCGCGATCGAGGCGGCCGCCTCCTGGCCGTCCGGCACGGCGTGCAGCAGCCAGACCTGTGCCCCGAGCGGTATGACGCCCCAGACCAGGCCCCAACCGACGATCAGTACGCCGACCACGGCCGGAGCCGGATGGAGGATCGGCATGGCCAGCACGATCACGCCGATGATTCCGGTGGCGCCGACGAGGCTGAAGACCAGACTGCGGCCGACCAGTGGTCCGCCGATCAGGGTGCCGAGGATGCCGGCCACGCCGTACAGCAGGAAGACGACGCTCACGGATCCGCTGCCCAGGTGCGCGAAGTCTTCCAGGAACGGGGTCAGGTACGTCGACGCGGCGAACTGACCGACGAACGCGATCACGGTGACGGTCAGCCCGATCCGGGCAGTCCCGCTCCCGAACACCCGGCCGAGATCGCGAGCCCGGGTGGTGGCCTCCGGGTGGATGTCCGGCAGGAAGACGAGTTGCGCGATCACGACGACAGCGCTGACCGCGGCCGCGACCGCGAAGGTGACCCGCCACCCGACCGCGTTGCCGAGGAACTGTCCCGCCGGTAGTCCGACGACGGTGCCGGCCGACACCCCGGCGATGACGATCGACTGCGCGCGGGTGCCCAGGCGTTCGCCGACCAGCTTCGGACCGAGTGGCGGTACGACGGTCCAGAAGCCGGCGATCGCGATCCCGAGCAGGATCCGGGCGAGCAGGATCTCGGTCAGGTTGTCGGCGAAGGGCGGGATGACATTGGCAACCACCACCAGTCCACCCAGTACGGCGATCAGCCGCCGCCTGTTGTACGAGCGGGCGCCGAGGTAGAGCAGCGGCGCGGACATCGCGGCGGTCAGGGCGGGGACGAGCACCATCAGCCCGCCCAGGCCGAGCGAGACGTGCAGGGACTCGGTGATGTTGGGCAGCAGGCCGACCGGGATGAACTCGGTGGTCACGATCACGAAGGCGACCAGTGCGAGGGAGGACACCGCGAGCCAGGCCCTGGTCGATGGCTGCTCGCTCGGTGCTGCTCCACGTCTCTGCACGATCGCGGACATCGGGACTCCAGCGGCTAGGTGGGCGGGCGCAAGCAACTATAGACAGTAGTTGTTGGCACAAACAAATACCTGGAGAGCGAACGTCGTCCTGGATGCCGCGGCCGGGCGGATCAGGTGTTCTTGGCGCGCCGTACCGGCGGGCCGAGCTCGATCGAGGCGACCTCGGTGAGCGCGGTAGTGAGTGCCTCGAGATCGACACCTTGGAGATGGTCGATCACGTTCCGGCGGACACTCGCGAGATGGACCGGCCACGCCTTCTGCAACCGCTTCAGTCCGTCCGGGGTCAGGACGGTCACTTGGCCCCGGCCGTCGGCAGCGGCCCGCACTCGCTCGACCAGGCCCTGCCGTTCCAGGCGCTCCACCACGCGGGTCAGGCCACTCATGGTGATCGAGACGTAGTTCGCCAACTCCCGCATCCGCAGTGACCGTTCGGGCGCCTCGGAGAGGTTCATCAAGACGTTGTACTCCGTGACGTTCAGGCCCTCCTTCTGCAGCAGATCTGCGTCGAGGACCCGGGGGATCACCAGGACGGCGCGCGCGAGCGCCCGCCAGGCCGCGTCCTCCGCGGGGGACAGCGGCTCGAGGCTGGCTGGGAGTGCAGGGCGTCTGGCCATCGGCTCAGGCTAGCCCGAATTTGCTTGCTCCAGCAAAGGAACCGGTAAGATGCTTGTGCAAACAAGCAGTTGTCAGCAAGGGAGCCGGACATGGGCAGCAGCGCAGTCGGTGACGCGGCGATCACCGTCGTACGCCGGAACAGTCTCGAAGTGCAGGGCGGAGGGGACTGGGACCTCTTCGACGAACTATGGTCCGACGACTTCGTCGACCACACGCCGCAGCCGGGCGCCGGGGCCGACAAGGCCGGTGTGAAGGGGCTCTACCTGGGGATCCGGGAAGCGTTCCCGGACTTCTCTCCCGAGATCCACTGGCAGGTTGCCGCCGACAACCTTGTCACCACGTACAAGACGTACCACGGCACCCATCGGGGCGAGTTCCTCGGCATCGCGCCGACCGGCAGGAAGGTCAGCTTCTACACCATCGATGTGATGCGCGTCGTCGACGGCAAGATCACCGAGCATTGGGGCGTGGCGACGCTGCTGGATCTCCTGCAGCAACTGGGAGCCGTACCTCGGTTCGGAGCGTCAGCGGAATAGGTCGAGGCCCTGGCCGATCAGGACCGTGGACAGGACGGCCAGGAGGACGACGAGGATCGTGTTCAGGTTGGCCAGGAGCCATTGCTCCAGGGATGCCAGGGCCGGGGCGGATCTCCGTGGGCCGGCGATCACGACTGCCAGGAGGGGGAGGAGGACGGTCAGGGACGCGGCGAGGACGAAGAGGGCGGCGGCGGTGAATTGCTCGCCGAGGGTGAGAGGGGAGCCGCCGATCTGGGTGCCGGCGCCGATGACCAGGGGGAGGTTCTTGACGTTCGCGAGGGCCGCGCCGGCGCCGGTCAGCGCGAGAGCCGGCCCGGAGAGGGTCGTGATCTTGTCGACGATGGCGGGGTGGGGCGGTGGCTCACCGGGCCGCGGACGCTTGCGCCAGTAGCGGACCGCCAGGACCGCGAACAGCACACCGATCGCCAGTTTGACCAGGTCCACGCCGTCGCGCGCGCCCTCGCTGCCGTCCTCGGCGACCGCGTCCGTCAGCATCACCACGAGCCCGGTCGCGATCGCGAGAGCCACAGCCCAGCCCGCGAAGAAGCTCAGGCCGGCCCGGATCGGTCCGCTCGACATCAGGACCAGCACGATGCAGATCATCGGCACCGGGCTCAGGGCGATCCCCATCGCTTGCGGCAGTACCGCGCCGAAGACCTGCCACAAAGTCACCACCCCCAACAGTGCTGGGCCCACGCACATCATGCCCGATCGCCACCGCGAACGTTGACCAACCGCTCGACGACGCGCCACTATCAAAGTCGTGCCCTAGGGAGGCGGCGATGAATCAAGGCCTGCTGAACTCGTTGACCGAGGCCGAGCGGCTGCTGGTGGCCGAGACGGAGCGGGACGCGTTGAAGAGCCTGGACGAGGACGAGCTCCTCGAGCTGCACCAGCGGATCCGGCGGGCTCGAACGAAGTACGTGAAGAACTATCGCCGTGGTGCGAGCGCGAGTGTGGCGAAGGTGGGCGGACGCGGTCTGTCCTACCCGAAGAACCAGCGCGACCGTGACAAGGCGGAGCTGTTCGAGACGGTGCTGGCGCAGGTGAGCCGGGCGGTCGCTGCGGCCGCGAGGCGATCGTCGATGGAGTTACGCAGCGAACGGCTCGAAGCGGCGCGCTCGGCCAAGTCCGGCGCTCCGGCGGCACGCGCTGCCGCCCAGCCTGTCCCCGCCGCTCAGTCCGGGTCGGTGGCGGCCCGGCGGGCGACCAAGACCACCGGAGGGTTGAAGAAGGACGCGTCCACCCGTGCCGCCGGCGCCCGCCGACAGGCCAAGCGAGACGCACGCTGAGGGTTCAAGGCAGAGACTTACGACGAGAAATCGCCCGAATCGGGTGATCCCGGCAGACGCGGCATCGTGTCTGCTGGTCGGGCGGCAGCCGGGAGGAGCGGAGATGCGCAGTGCGGACAGCGCGGGCGCACGGCCGTTGCGCCGAGGCCGACTTGCCAGGGCACTCCTCATCGGTGCCGCTCTGGTGACGGTCGGCCTGGCGTACGCCGTACTGGTGCCGAACGGCGCGGTGGGTGCCGACGGACCGCAGTCCCAGCAGATCGAGGAAGGCCGGAAGCTGTTCGCGGTCGGCTGCGCGAGCTGCCACGGCATCCATGCCGAGGGCGGGGCCGACGGCGAGGGAAACTTCACCGGACCCTCACTGATCGGCGTGGGCGCGGCCGCGGTGGACTTCCAGGTCAGCACGGGGCGGATGCCCGCGACGCAGCCCGGTGCCCAGATACCGGCGAAGCCTCCGGTGTACACCGACGAGGAGATCGCGGCGCTGTCGGCGTACGTCGCCTCGCTCGGACCGGGGCCCGCGATACCGCCGGAGGAGTACTACGACGTCAGCAACGCGACGCAGGAGGAAGTCACCCGCGGCGGTGAGCTGTTCCGGACCAACTGCACGGCCTGCCACAACTTCGCCGGCCGCGGCGGCGCGCTGCCGAACGGCAAGTACGCGCCGTCGCTGATGGAGACGTCACCCAGGAACCTCTACCAGGCGATGCTGACCGGCCCGCAGCAGATGCCGGTCTTCTCCGACGCGGTGCTCCTCCCCGAGGACAAGCGGGCCATCATCGCGTACGTCGTCAGCCTGCAGCAGCAGCGCGACCCGGGCGGCTTCGGGCTGGGACGGCTCGGCCCCGTCTCCGAGGGCCTGTGGGGATGGTTGCTCGGAATCGGCGCGCTCATAGCAGTGGCGGTATGGATCGGGGCGAAAGTTCCTCGCGCCTGAGGTCCACCGGCGCGCGGGCGAGCGATGCAAACGCTTGCGCGCGTCCAGAAACCGGACGACATGCCGTGCTCAGCATCTGCCGGAATCGCCGTAGACCGGTTAGTCTCGGTTTTTGGGAACGCAGGATCGAACAGTCCAACTGCAGAGCCGCCCAGCCAGGGGGAGGGGCGACGCGTGTGACGAGCCTGAAGCCCGACCGAGTGCAGCAGCAGTCCCAGCCCTCGGCGTCGGGTCGCATCCCGCGGCCGCCGTTGACCCTGGTGGCCCGCGAGCGGTTGCATTCTGCCCTCGATCTCGGCGTCCGGTCGCCGCTGACGATGCTGATCGCGCCGGCCGGTACCGGCAAGACGGTGCTGCTGTCGGACTGGGTGGCGCGCCGCAGGCGGTCGGGCCAGTCGGTGCTGTGGGTGCCCGGGCAGGCGCCGGGCGCGCTCGCCGGAGCCCTCGAGCATCTGGCCGGTCCCGACGTGGCGACACCGCCGGATCCGATCGTCATCGACGACGCCCATTTGCTGCCTGCGGCAACGGTTACCGGCCTGGCCCAGATCCTGAAGAAGTCGCCGCACGCCGTCCGGCTGTTGCTGGCCAGCCGGTACGACCTGCCGCTGCCGGTGTCCGAGCTCGAACTGCGCGGGATGGCACTGACCTTGCGGTCACGGGATCTGCGCTTCACCGATGCCGAGGCCACCCAACTCGTCCAGGCGCATGCCTCGAACGCCACCGCCGCGGACGTCCAGCTGTTCCAGGAGCGGACAGCGGGCTGGGCTGCCGCCCTGGTGCTCGCGGCGCGGACGCTCGCCGCCTCCGGGGACACCGGATGGTCCTTCGCCAACCAGCAGCCGGTGCTCGACCTGCTCCTGGGAGAAACGTTGAGCACCCTCGACGAGCGGGTCCAGGCGGTCCTCCTGAGCACGTTCGGGGCCGCGTCGGTGACCGGACACCAGGCGGCCATGCTGAGCGGCGACGCGGACGCCGGTGCGATGCTGGGGGATCTCGCCGGCAGTGGACTGCTGGTGACCGCATACGCCGACGATCCGGGCAGCGAGCCGCTCTACCGGTTCCACCCGCTCCTCGTCGAGCTGCTCCGGCGGCGGGTGGCCGGCCGCAGCGAGAACGCAGAGATCGTCACCGCGGCGCAGCATCGGTCGGCGCTGTACTACGAGAACCGCGGCGATGGCGGCAGCGCCCTACGCGCCGCGCTCGGCGCCGCCGACCCCGCGCTGGTTGCCCGGATCCTGCTCGGTCACGGGCCGGCGATCCTGGCCGCCGGCGACCTGAGCCTCGTCGCGGACGGCTTCGAGAGCCTTCCGGAAGGCTATGTCGAGCAGCATCCGCACCTCATCGGCGTCCGTGGGCTGCTGCGGCGTGCCACGGGCGACGTGACCGGCGCGATCATGGATGCTGCATCGGCGGACGACCTCGCCTGCGCGGCAGACCCGCAGCCGGTGACACCGGACGACAACGCGCTGGAGGCGGACGCCGTACTGCTGCGGTTGTGGGAATCGCGCTACGGCTGGCACGACGTCCACGCCGCGATCGGACGGGCGAGAACCCTGCTGGCGCTCGATCCCACGGACGCCTATGGCCGCCCGCGCGCCGTACTCGGACCTGAGCGGCTGGCCTGGTTGCTGATCGAGCTCGCGGCGGCGGAGACGTGGGCGGACGAGCTGGACGCCGCGCTCAGCCACCTGGACGAGGCACTCGTCACCGCGCGGATGGCCGGCCATCGGCGGCTGATCGGCGGGGGACTGGCTCACCGGGCCGTCGTGCAGTACGCGCGCGGCCAACTGGAGAACGCGGCCGGCTCGGCGCAGGCCGCTCTCGACGCGGCCGGCGAGCAGGGGCTTCCCCAGGAGTACGCCGTCCGTGCGCACGTCGTACTGGGCTTCGCGGCGCTGGGTCATCTGGACCTGGACAGCGCGTGGCGCCAGCACGAGCTGGTGGTGGCGACGGACGTGGCCGGCTCCGACACGGTGGTCTCGGGGCTGCGCGCCATCCTGCGAGCGGTGCTTCTCCTCGAGGCCGGTCGGCTCGAGGAGGCGCTGACAGAGCTCACCACCGATCCTTCGTCAGCCGGGCCGCTGCCGTCGTTCCTGTCGCGGGATCTGGCCCTGCTGCGGTTCCGGATGGCGACCATGGTCGGAGACCACACCGGTGCCGAGACGCAGTGCGACGTACTCGACCGGACCGGCAACACGTCAGAGGCCGACCTGATCCGGGCCATCACCTCCATCGTCCGTGGTGACGTCCAGACCACGCTGAAGCTGGTCGACGAGGCCCTCAACCGGCCGGACGTCCACCCTCCGCTTGCTTCTGCGGCCGCCTCGTTCCGGACCGTCCTGCTGGTGCGGATGGGCGACGAGGCCGCCGCCGAAGCCGCGCTGGTGGACACGCTGAACCGGGCCACGCCGCAGCGGATGCTGTACGCGCTCACCCCCGTCGGCCGCGAACCGGACTTCCTCGACCGGTTGCAGAGGCATGTCGCCGGGCCGAACCCCCATCCGTTCGCCGCCGCCACGCTCGAGCAGTTGTCGTCCTACCGGGCCGCCTGGAGCGAGGTCGGCGGTACGTCGCTCCTGGCGCGGGCCCGGCCGGACGCGCAGGTACCGCCACCGCGCCGCCTGGACGCGGTGATCGACGGTGCCCGGATCCGGCTGACGCCGCGGGAGGCCGACGTACTCGACCAGCTCGCGCTCGGGAACTCCTACACCGAGATCGCCCGCGCCCTGTTCATCACCGAGAACACCGTCAAGACCCACCTGATGTCGCTGTATCGCAAGCTGGGCGTCGAGAAACGATCCGCGGCCCTGCGAGTCGCCCGCACCGTCGGCCTCACGCAGCAGTCGAACTAGCGCGTTGGATTCATCCCCCGGATCGGGTGATCCGAGGGCCTCGGCGGCGGACAAAGGTGTTGGCAGGCGGAGCAGACAGGGCGGACACCGGGATGCGTCACAGCGGCTGCGGGACCGGACCACGGTGACGACGCCGCGCCCTGTCGCAGCGCTCGGGCGGCTCGCCGGCAAGGTCACGGGCCGGGTCGTCGAGACCGTTCCGCCGGACCTGATCCTCGACCACATCGACGTCGACGCCCTGGTCGACCGCGTCGATGTGAACCGCATCCTGGACCGCGTCGACCTGAACCACGTGCTCGACCGCCTGGACCTGAACCGCGTGCTCGAGCGCGTCGACGTCAACCACGTCCTGGACCGCATCGACCCGGATCGGCTGATCGACCGGATCGATGTCGACCGGCTGGCCGGGCGGCTCGACCTGCAGCGCCTGCTGGCCGGCGTCGACCTCGACGAACTGCTGCGGTCGGTGGATGTCGAGGCCCTCGTACGCCGGTCCGGCGTACCCGGTCTCGTGGTCGAGAGCCAGACCCAGTTGGCCGGCTCACTGCTCGATCTCATCCGCCGGCAACTCGCCGGGCTGGACGCCGTACTCGACCGGGTCGTGAACCGTCTGCTGCGCAGAGACATCGGGTCGCAGCCGACGACCCCACGCCTGCTCGAGGTTCGGGAATGAACGGGCGGATGACCGTCACGGGTCACTACGCCGGCGCCGTGAGCAGGCTCGCGGCCGCCGTACTCGACGTACTGATCGTCTTCGCGTCGTTCACGATCGGCTTCGCGGGCCTCGATCTGCTGACCACTGCCTTCTGGGGAGTGTCGGTACGGCGCGAGTCGACGGGGGCGACGATCGCACTCGCGGTCCTGGCGTTCTGCTACGCCTTCGGGTTCCTCGCGGTCGCCGCGCGGACGCCGGGGCAGGGGATCGTCGGACTCCGGGTGGTGCGGTCCGACGGCGGGACGATCGGACCCGGCCGGGCCTTCCTGCGGGTGTGCGCGTACGTCGTGAGCGTGCTCGCGGCCGGACTGGGGCTCGTCCTGATCGTCTTCCAGCGCGAGCATCGCGGCTTGCACGACCTGATCGCCGGGACAGCGGTCGTCTACGACTGGGGCGAGCGGCCCGCGGAGCTTCCCGGCCCGCTGTCGGACTTCCTCAGCCGGGCCGGCGACAAATCACCCGAATAGGAGGAGGTCGCCGCCTCGCCCGGTTGATGGGATTGCCTCCAGCGCGCGACCCCGACGCGCCAGTCGCCCCATGGAGGAGTTCCTCATGACCCATCTGGTGGTGCTCGGACTGGACAGCCGCGAGGACGCCGAGCGTGTCCTCCTGACCAAGGAGCGCGAGGAGGAGCTGATCGAGGCCCTGCAGTCCTGATCAGGTGTCAGAGGAGATTTCGTGAACGCCACCCCGGACGACTTCGACCCGATCCCTTCGACCCGGCACCGGATACCGGTCACCGTCGGCTCCCTGAAGCAGGCAGAGCAGGAAGCGGACGCGCTCGCGGTACCAGTTGCCTCTGGCACCGAGCCGCCGGACGAACTCGGCACCGACGCGGCCGGGCTGGCTTCGGCCGGCTTCAGCGGCACGCGCGGCCAGACCCTGGTCCAGACCCGGTCCAGCGGTCCTGTCCGGGTTGCCGTCGGGACCGGCGTACCCGATCAGGTCGACGTCACGCTCGCGCGTGATCTGGCGGCCGAGTTCGCCCGCGCGGTGCCGTGGCACAAGCGCCTCGCGATCGAGGTTCCGTCCCGGGCGACCGGTCTTTCGGCCGGCGACTTCGCCCAGGCGGTGACCGAAGGTGTGCTGCTGGCGCGCTGGCGGTACTTCGTCGGCCAAGGTGCGGACACCCCTCAGCTCGAATCGCTCCTGGTCGTCGCCTCCGACGAGGACGCCGCGGAAGTCGCTGCCGGAGTCGAGCGCGGCCGCACCATCGCCGAGGCGTGCAGCCTCGGCCGCGATCTTGCCAACTGCCCGGCGACGACACTGTCTGCTGTCCGGATGGCTGAGGTCGCGGTCGAGGTCGGTGCGCGGACCGGCCTGCAGGTGGAGGTCTTCGACAAGGACCAACTGATCGAGCTGGGTTGTGGCGGGCTGCTCGGCGTCAACCGTGGCAGTGTCGAGCCACCCAGGATGATCCGCCTGCGCTACGAACCCGCCGAGCCCACCGGCCGGATCGCCCTTGTCGGCAAGGGGATCATGTACGACTCCGGTGGGATCAGTCTCAAGCCGAGCGACGAGTCGCACGCGCAGATGAAGAACGACATGACCGGAGCCGCGGCCGTGCTCGCCTCCATGACCGCCTTGCAGGCTCTGGGCTGTACGACGGCAGTGACCGGTTACCTCATGTGCACCGACAACATGCCGTCCGGATCCGCGATGAAGCTCGGTGATGTGCTCCGGATGCGCAACGGTACGACGGTCGAGGTACTGAACACCGACGCCGAAGGCCGTCTGGTGATGGCCGACGCGCTGGCACTCGCGACCGAGGAGCCTGTCGACGCCATCGTCGACATCGCCACGCTGACCGGTGCCTGTCTGCGGACGTTCGGCGTCGAGATAGCCGGTGTCATGGGCAACAACTCGGCCGTGGTGGAGCAGCTGCGGAGTGCGGGTGATCGTGCCGACGAGCCGGTGTGGGAGCTTCCGCTGCATCGGTCCTACCGGTCGCAGCTCGACTCGTCGATCGCCGACCTCACCAACATGGGCGGGATCAACGCCGGTTCGATCACCGCGGGACTGTTCCTCGAGGAGTTCGTCGACGGCACGCCGTGGGCGCACGTCGACATCGCCGGAACGGCTCAGCTGCCGGCGCCGAGGACCTGGCGGAACAAGGGCGCGAGCGGGTTCGGCACCAAGTTGCTGATCGAGTTCGCCCGCGCGTTCGCCATCCCCGCCGGCGACAGCCGTCAGGCGGCGCCGCGATGAGCGCGGTCGAGGAGGTGCCCGCCAAGAAGGGGACGATGCAGAAAGTTCTCGACGGCATCGAACGAGCCGGCAACAAGGTCCCGCACCCGGCCATCATCTTCCTCGCCCTGATCTTCATCGTGATCGTGCTGTCGCAGATCCTGGCCTGGACCGGGGCGAGCGTCACCACCGAGGTGGCCGAGCCCCAGACCGTGCAGGTCATGCCCGAGTACGAGGCCGGGTCGAGCGTCGCCGGCTCGGACACGCCGCCGGCGCCGGCCATACCCGACTACGAGTTGCACACCGAGAAGATCACCGCCGAGAGCCTGCTGGACGGTGACGGCATCCGCTTCATCTTCACGACCGCCGTCCAGAACTTCAACGACTTCGGCGTCGTCGCGGTAATCCTGGTCGCGATGATCGGCGTCGGCGTGGCCGAGGAGGCCGGGCTGATCGCCGCGCTGATCCGCAAGATGGTCAAGGTGGCGCCGAAGGGCGCGATCACGTTCATCATCGTCCTGCTCGGCGGCATCTCCAGCGTCGCCTCCGATGCGGGCTACCTCGTGCTCGTTCCGCTCGGCGCGGCCGCGTTCGTCTCGCTCGGGCGACATCCGCTGGCCGGCATCGCCGCGGCGTACGCCGGTGTCAGCGCCGCGTTCTTCGTCAACATCCTGATCACACCGGCCGACGGCATCATCACCGAGGTCACCAACGAGACGGTCGCGCTGGTCGCGCCCGACGTACATCTCAACGTCACCCAGAACTATTTCTTCAGCATCGCCTCGACGATCTTCTGCGCGATCGTCATGACCATCATCACCGAGCGCCTGATCGAGCCCAGGCTCGGCAGGTACGACGCTTCGGAGGCGCCGGTCGACGCGCCGGTCGACCACCAGCCCAGCGACGACGAGATGGCGCTGGAATCGCGCGGACTGCGGTGGTCGGGGTACTACCTGCTGGTGGCCGTGGGCATCGTCTCGCTGCTGACCTTCCTCCCGGGTGCTCCGCTGCGCAACCCCGACACCGGCGAGATCTTCGGGTCGTCGCCGTTCATGAGCAGCCTGCTGTTCATCATCTCGATGCTGTTCCTCGCCGCCGGGCTCGGCTACGGCCGGGGCTCGAAGTCGCTGACCGGCAGCACGAACATCATCAACGCGATCGTCAAGACGTTCAACGGCCTCGGCGGGCTGATCTTCCTGATGCTGCTGATCGCGCAGTTCATTGCCTACTTCAACTACTCGAACATGTCGACGCTGGCCGCGACCGGCCTGGCCGACCTGCTCGAGCGTGCCGACATCGGGGCGTTGCCGCTGCTGATCGGCTTCATCCTGCTGGTGCTGGTCATCGACCTGATCATGCCCGGCGTGATCCCCAAGTGGGCGATCCTGGCGCCGATCTTCATCCCGCTGTTCTACCGCCTCGGCATCGCGCCGCAGACGGTGATCGCGGCGTACCGGGTCGGCGACGGACCGGTCAACGTCATCACGCCGCTGATGGTCTACCTGCCGTTCATCGTGCTCGTCTGCCAGAAGTACCGGAAGAAGGCCGGTATCGGCACGGTGGTGTCGATGATGCTGCCGTACACCTTCATCGTCCTGGTCACCTGGACGCTGTTCTACGTGCTCTGGTACGTCCTCGGCATTCCCTGGGGGCCGTCCGCCCCGGTCCACCTCGGCTAGGGCGGTACGAGCGCAATGGATGACGGCACGATCAGCCTGATCATCCTCGGGCTCACCGTCGCCGTGTTCGTGTGGAACCGGCTGCCGGTCGACCTGGTGGCGGTCCTGAGCGCACTGTCGCTGTGGGCGACCGGAGTCCTCGACTTCCCCGGCATCATCGCGGGCTTCGGGGATCCGGTCGTCATCTTCATCGCCTCACTGTTCGTGGTGAGCGAGGGCATCGACTCGACCGGCGTCACCACCTGGGCCGGCCAGACGATCGTGAAGTACGCCGGAACGCAGCGGACCCGACTGCTCGTCGCCGTGACCGCGTTGTGTGCGCTGCTGACGGCCTTGATCACGTTGAACGGTGCGGTCGCGGCGCTGCTGCCGCTCGTCGTCATGCTCGCCGTACGGATCGGGGAGCCGCCGTCGCGGATGCTGATGCCGCTCACCTTCGCCGGCAGTGCAGGATCCTTGCTGATGCTGACGGGTACGCCGGTCAACATCATCGTGTCCGAAGCGTCGAGCGATGCCGGTGCGGGCGCCTTTCCGTTCTTCTCCTTCGCGGTCGTCGGCGTACCGCTCGTCATCGGGACGATCGCCATCTCGGTGTTCCTCGGCCCGCGGTTGCTCCCGGCCGCACGCCCGGCGCACCCGCCGGCCGACCTGGCCGGGCATGCGCACACGCTGGATCTGCACTACGCCCTGACCGACGGCTTCTACCGGCTGCGCGTCCGCGAACTCTCGCCGTTGCTGGGCCGTGGCGTGGCCGACGTCGACCTCACGCCGTACCCGGGTGTGCAGATCGTCGGAGCCCAGGACGGGAACGGAGTGTCCCGGGTGAGCGACGCTCTTGCTGTTGACGACGTTCTCGTGGTGACCGGTCCCTCGGAAGAGGTGGGCAGCCTGACGATCGACTCCCTGCTCGCTGTGTGTATGGCGCCGACACCGGTCGACGATCTGCTGACGCGAGAAGCCGGGGTGGTCGAGGTCGTCATCCCGCCGCGGTCGTCACTGGTCGGGGAGACGGTCTTCCCGGGGATGCATCGGGCGCACGACCTGGTCATCATCGCGGTGCAACGGATGGCCAAGGACCGGGGCAACCAGCCCACTGAGCTCGCGGAAGGGGACGCGCTTCTGGTGCACGGCACCTGGGCCGCCTTGGACGAGCTGACCAGGGACCGCGACGTCCTGCTCGTGGATTCGCCGGATCTGGTCCGGCGCCAAGCCGTGCCGTGGGGTTCGAAAGCGTCGATCGCCGTCGCGATCCTTGCCGGCATGGTCGTTCTCCTCGCCACCGGTGCGGTCCCGCCCGCCCTGGCCGGGCTGCTGGCCGCCACGGCGATGGTGGCGACCAGGGTGGTCGGGCCGCGGCAGGCGTACCGCGCGATCTCGTGGCAGATCGTCGTACTGATCGGCGCGCTGATCCCTTTGTCCACAGCGATTCAGACCAGCGGCGGCGCCGACCGGATCGCCGACGTGATCATCGACGCGGTCGGGCCCGGCCGCCCGTATTTGTTGCTGCTGGCACTCTTCGTCCTCACGGCCACACTCGGCCAGGTCGTCAGCAACACCGCGACCGTGCTGATCGTCGCACCGATCGCGGTCGCGGCCGCCCAGGGGACCGGGACCTCGGTGCAGCCGGTCCTGATGCTCACCGCGGTCGCCGGTGCCGCGTCGCTGCTGACCCCGATCTCGACTCCCGCGAACATGATGATCATGAATCCGGCGGGGTACCGCTTCGGCGACTACTGGAGGCTCGGCCTCCCGGTGATGCTGTGGTGGTTGCTGACGGCTCTCGTGATCATCCCGCTGGTCTGGCCGTTCTGACATGCCGGCCGACGACAGGTACGTATCCACCGGCGGGCTGCCCGGAACGGTCGCGGTTGTCGAACTGGTCCAAGCGGCGTACGAGCTGGGCCGCGGGATCGGCGACGGGGCGGTGTCGGACGTGTACCCGGCGCTGGCCCGGGTCGACCCGGATGCGTTCGGCATATGTGTCGCGGCCAGCGACGGCCGGTTGGCCGAGGCGGGCGACTCCCGGAGCCCGTTCAGCATCATGAGTGTCGCGAAGCCGTTCGTGTTCGCGCTGGTCAGTCAGGCGATCGGTGTCGACGCGGTGCGCGACCTGGTCGGCGTCAACGCGACCGGTCTGCCGTTCAACTCGGTGCAGGCGGTGGAACAGCCCCCGGCCGGACGCACGAATCCGATGGTCAACCCCGGGGCGATCGCGACCACGAGTCTGACGCCCGGTACGTCGCTGGAGGACCGCTGGAGGTTCATCGTCGACGGCCTGTCCCGGTTCGCGGGTCATGAGCTCGCCCTGGACACGGAGGTGCTCGAGTCCGCGCTTCAGACGAACCATCGCAATCGTGCCCTCGCCGAGTTGCTCCGCAGCGACGGCGGCCTGGTCGGTGATGCGGTCGAGGCGACCGTGCTCTACACCAGGCAGAGCAGTCTGGCGGTCACCGCGGTGGATCTCGCGGTGATGGGCGCCACACTGGCGGACGGCGGTGTGTGCCCGACAACCGGCGTACGGGTGATCGACCCTGACATCGCCCGGGTGACGCTGGCCGTGATGACGATCGCGGGGTTGTACGAGACCTCTGGTGACTGGCTGCTCGACGTCGGCGTTCCGGGCAAGAGCGGGATCGGCGGCGGCATCGTGACTGTCTCGCCGGGCAAGGGTGCGCTGGGCACCTTCGCGCCGCGGTTGGACCACGCTGGCAACAGCGTCAAAGGCCAATGGACGGCACGCTTCCTGTCCCGTCACCTCGGCCTTGATCTGCTGGCCTCACAACCGGTCCCACCGGCCGCCGACGTGTCGTGAGTGCTCAGGGCTCGGCGAGCGTCAGCGTGGTGGTGGCCGTCTGACCTGCTCTGGAGTAGGTCAGCTCGATGGTGTCGCCGACCTTGCGGGTCAGCGTCGCGACGACGATCTGTTCGCTGCTCTGGGCCGGCTGGCCGTCGATCTTGGTGATGATGTCGCCTGCCTTGAGACCGGCCTTCACACCCGGGCCTCCGGGGTCGACCGAGACGACGAAGAGACCGGCCGGGTTGCCCGACGCGTTCGCGAGGGCAGGCGGGATCTCCTGGACCTGTAGCCCGGTCGTCGGATGTCCGGGCTCCCCGGTACGGACGAGTTCGTCGGCGATCGGGCTCGCCAGGTCCACCGGGATCGCGAAGCCGAGGCCGACGCTTCCGCCGCCGGCGACGCCGGACGCGTTCGGGACCGTGGCGATCGCGGCGTTCACTCCGACCAGATGGCCGGAGCAGTCCACCAGCGCACCGCCGCTGTTGCCGGGGTTGATCGCCGCGTCGGTCTGGATGGCGCCGATCAGGTGATGGGTCACTCCGTCGCCTGGCACCGGTACATAGCGATCGAGCGCACTGACGATGCCGGACGTGACCGTGCTCGCGAGTCCGAGCGGAGCACCGAGGGCGACGACAGGCTGTCCGACCTGCAGCTCAGCGGACGAACCGAATTCGATCACCGGGCGATCCTTCGCGGCATCCGCGGCCTTGAGCACCGCAAGATCGGTGCTGGGATCACGGCCGACGATCGTGGCGTCCGAACTCGTGCCGTCGCTGTACTGGACGGCCACCTTGCCGCCGTTGGCCGCGACCGAGATGACGTGGTCGTTGGTGAGAATGTAACCGCCGTCCTTGAAGATCTGCCCCGAACCGGTGCCGGCCGAGGCGCCGCTGCTGGCCGAGATCGTCACGATCGACGGCAGGATCTGGTTCGCCACCGGGATCGCCGCGCACATCGCCGTACTGGCGTCCGCCGAGGCGGAGGACGAGGCGTTGGCGGATCCTCCGTCGCGATCCACGAGCACGAAGACGAGGGAGGCGATCAACGCGCCCACGACGGCGCCACCCAGGATCGCCAGGGACAGGCCGCGAGTGAGCCGGAAGCGACCCCGGCCGTCCGGTGGTGTGGCTGCCGGACCGGGCTGTCCGTTGTCGGCCTGGACCATCTGGACCTCCTCTGGCCCACTCAGGAGTCGGAGCGCACCGATGGCACGTTGTGCTCGACGCTCCCGTCGCCCACCCGAGAATAGGTTCGCTGGGCGCCGGACATGTCACCCGATCCAGGTGAAGCCGGTACGGATGTGGCACGGTCGAAGTACAGGTAGGCGACGGCCGATCCGGTGAGTGGCATCGCGAGCGCGAAGAGCAGCGATGAGACCACGTTGATCAGGACGGGCGACAGATCGGTGGCCAGGAGCAGGACGATCCCGGCGATCGGTCCGACGGCCAGTCCCAGCCCGATGATGATCGCGAGCGGTACGGCGGTCCGCCACCAATGGCCGCGGACGAGCCTCCGGCTGCGTCTCAGCGCCGTACCTCCGGAGCAGTGCTCCGCCATGACGACCGGTATCGCGAACGCCCGGCTCGCCGCGTAGTACACGGCCACCGGGATCGTCGCCACGAAGAAGGCGAGTACTGCGAGTACGACGAAGTACTGCAGGGCCACCCGGATCAGCGGCCGCCGGCGCGAGAAGACATGGCGCAGCACTCCCATCGCGGTGACGGTCTCGCCTCGATCCAGCTGGTCGAGCATCCTCGTGACGGCCGCGAGCAGTACGACGTACGCCGCGATCGTGAGGATCGTGACGGCCAAGGTGATCAAGGAGGCCCAGAAGCCCGGAGCGTTCTCGGTCGGCGCGCCGAGGTCGGTGGGTGCGTCGCGCCGGGCCACCTGGAACCTGGCGAGAGTCAGAGTCGCCAGGCTCAGGACGATGAACGCTGTCGCGAACCCCGCGAACAGGCCTGGCCGCTGCCGGAACAGGCGCAGCGCGGCGACCACCGTCTGACCCCAGGCTCGCCGTCTTCTGGCGGGCAGAGGGGCAGCATCGGTCCACTGCGTTCGGCTCGCCGCGAACCAGATCAGCCCGATGAGCGCGGCGAGGACCAGGCCCAGCAGCCAGGGCCGGTCGAGGGTCTCGCGGACCAGGTTGGATCCGGTGGCGACCGCGGCGCAGAAGGCACCCGTGCTGCTCGGACCAAGCAACGTGCCGGCCGGCACCGTACCGCTGTCGTCCCGCCAGGTCTCCTCGGCGTCCTGGATCGGTGTGAGCCACGACGTTTTCATGTTCGGGCCGGTCGGCCCGTCGAAGAACGAGCGCTGTCGTTCGCCCCATCGGCCTTCGAATCCAAGCCAGGGGTACTCCCGCAGGTAGTCCGCGCGGGCCAGCGGTACGTAGGCGACCCGGGGACGGATCGCGGCCTGAGGCCGGGTGGTGTCGTCGCAGCCCAGTCCTTCCGAGCCACGACCGAGGTACAAGCGCTGCCCGTACTTGTTGGCATGTGAACCGGCCGCCGGGTAGACGACCGGATGGGTTCCGTCGACGACCTCGAGCTTGGCGTCGCCCCATCGGGCTCGCTCGGCGCCTCCGTGCTGGCTGAATCCGACCGCCGTCGGCTCCGTGGTCAGCGCGGCCGCGGGGCTCGCCGCGTCGAAGATGAGCTGGATCGATTCCCAGTCGCCTTCGTGGGTGTTGTTGTAGTCGTTGAAAACGTAGAAGAACCAGTACTCCAGCGAGAGCTTGCCGGGGAACGCCGGATCCGCGACGACATGGGCATAGACAGTGGCCGGGTGGACCGCGTTGATCAGCGCCGACCACTCGGCGTAGGTGCAGCCCGGACGCAGCGGATCACCCGGGAAGTCGAGGAAGTGCCCGGGGAACCCCGGGCTGATGTCCTTGCCCTTCGGCTGCGTCTTGACCAGGTCAGGCGGTCGCCACGGGCCTCGCAGCGCGACCTGTTGATCGCCGAGCACGGCCTCGACGTCGGTCGGCTGGAACTGCTCGCCGTCCTCGCACCTCGGCGATGCTTCCTGCAGTTTGACGACGGGGGAGTAGCGCTCGGCCAGCGCTTGCGCGGCGGGGTCGTCCGGCGAGGCGGTGGTGCCGGCTGCTGCTGAGTCCGGCAGCCAGAGCATCGTCACGGTGAGGAAGGCGAACAGCAGTGGCGGCAGGGATCGTCTCCAGGCGCGGGCCGTCATTTCCACAGCATGCGCACGACGTAGCGCTCCCCACACCATCCGGCTCTGGCGTAACTTCGGCGGCCGAGGTCACCCGATCCAGGTGATCCTCGCGCCCGTCAGTGATCCCGTCAGCGCAGAACGCAACGGGATGCGGGTTGCCGCGACGAACCGGACGTACCGGCAGCCGGACCGCGCGCGGTCTCCCCCTGTCCGGGGGAGGCCGAAGGCCCCGGCCGGCAGCAGAGTCGTGGGTGACGGGGTGCGAAAGGGGGCTTCCCATGGGCCATTACGTCATCAGGGTGAAGGGCGAACTGTCGCGCGACCTGACCGATGCCTTTCCCTCGATGACCGCCGATTCCGAGCCGGCGCAGACAGTCCTGCACGGGCACCTCGACGATCAGGCGGCGCTGGCCGGCATCCTCAACCACCTCGACATGCTCGGGATCAACATCATCGAGGTCCTGCAAGTCCCCTCGACCCGCCCGCCCGACGACGACCCCGCATCCAGCACCGCTCAGTGATTACTCCAGCCCCGGGTACACAGGACCAGGCGGTAGGAGTCCGGATCGGCGATCGTCACGCCCCAGGTGTCCCAGTACGGGTTGCGGGACGGAACCAGTTCGCCGCCGGCCGCGATCAGGCGTGCGACCAGTTCGTCCGGCACCGGCCCGTCCAGGTAGACCACCAGGAGGTCCTCCTCGGTCGGCTGCGGTTGCATCGGATCGCCGTCGATCTGCACCAGTTCGAGATGCCAGCCCGCCTCCGGCCAGCCGACCATCAGGAGGTGGTGGCCGTCCTCGGACTTCCGGTAGATCACGCTCAGCCCGAGACCGTCGACCCAGAACTGC
Source organism: Kribbella sp. NPDC050281 (assembly GCF_040655855.1). Lineage (NCBI taxonomy): Bacteria > Bacillati > Actinomycetota > Actinomycetes > Propionibacteriales > Kribbellaceae > Kribbella > Kribbella sp. NPDC050281. The sequence continues at coordinate 29,767 of NZ_JBFAKS010000046.1, forward strand.
TCGACGGTGGTCAGATCCCTGCTGGGACGGGCTATCCGCACGTGCGCCTGCTGTTCGATCGCCATGCGACCCACGCTAGGCAGCCGCCGGCGGATCACGTCACCGCGGCCCCGGCGGAGGCCTGCTCTGGCGGGTGGTGTATTGGCTGCCGATTGATGTGTCCTGACATGTCAGCGAGGTCACAGGGATCTGACTGACTGATCAGTCAGTTATCTTGCTACGCTCGACAGTGCTGCATTTGGGGCATTCCTGTCGATGGAGTGAGGTGCCGACCATGGCGCTTGCGGATGTGTCTGTGTCTCGCCGGAGAAAGGCCCGGCGGGAGGAGTCGAGGCTGGCCGACCATGTCGACCGGCTGGGGGCGGAACACCCACCGATCCCGCTCGACAGTGTCGACTACACGATGAAGCGGCCCGGCCTGCTCGCCGAGCGGTTCGGGTCAGTCCTGGCCTACATGTCGCGGGTCGAGCTCGAGGTCGAACGGAACGTTCTCGAACTCAACATCCTGCTTCCCGACCCACCCGAGGTCGACCAGCATTTCTACGCCGACGTATGGATGCCGCAGGAGACGCACCACGGCCTGATCCTCGACCGTCTCCAGGTCCTGGCCGGTCTCGATCCCACCACGCCCAACCTGACCGACGTGTCGTTCCGGCTCAAGCTGCTCGGAGCGCTCGGCCGGGTGGGCGCCGTACAGGACGTCAGCCGGATGCTGTACTACCTGACCGGGCTGGCCACCGAGCGATCGGCGGTGCTTGCCTACAACAAGCTTCACGCCGGCATGCTCGAGCTGGGGGAGCGGGCCGTCGCGAGGACCGTGGTCGCACCGATCCGCCGCCAGGAGCCTGGGCACTTCGCGTACTACCAGATCGCCGCCCGTGGTCTCTGGTCGCAGTTGGGTGGCTGGCAGAAGTGGCTGGTGCGCACGCTGCGGCGGACGACGTTCGGCCCGGTCGGTGCCGAGAACAAGCAGCAGCGGCTGGAGTTCGGCAAGGCGATCCGCGCGTTGGGCATCGTCACCGGTGACGACGCGGATCTTCAGCACTACGCCGATCAGGTCGGGCGGGTCGAGCACGAGTTGCTCTGGGCCAACCGGCGAGGTCTGCGGGTCCCGAAGTACGTGTTCGAGTCCTTCCGTCGTGCCGCCCACGCGGCCGCGGACCTGGACGGTGATCACCAACCCGCCCCGGGACGGGCCTGATGATGACCGCCGCCGCTTCCGGGCGCCCCTCCAAACGTGAGGCCATCATCGAGACGGCCGAGCGTCTGTTCGCCGAGCGCGGGTACGACGCGACGTCGACAGCGCTGATCGCGCACGAGGCCGGCGTACCGACCGGGCTGGTGTTCTACCACTTCGCCACCAAGTTGGATCTCCTGCTGGCCATCGTGCACGAGAGGCCGACACCAGGTGAGGTGCTCCGGACCGCCGCACGCGGCCGGTCGGTTCACCGGCGGTTGCGGGCCGTCGTGTCGTCCATGGCCGAGGAACTCGAACGTAATCGCGCGGCGCGGATCATCGTCTTCCGGGAGGCGCAGGCCCGTCCCGAGATCGCCGACCGCGCGGCAGAGTTGTTCGACGAAGCCACCACCACGGTCGCGGAGATCCTCAGCGGCGCCGAGGACGTCGTCGCCGAACCGGATCGAGTGCGGACCGCCGCGGATCTCATCGTCAGCCGCGTCTTCCTGGACATCATCGCCCTGGGTCAGGCCGACACCGCGACCAAACGCCACGCGGCGATGATCGACCTCATCGAGGAGTCACTCACCACGCCCCACGCCAAGTGACGTCGGCTCAGACGCCGTCCGGTTCGCGGGTCTGCCGGACGTACGCCGGGATGACGAACCAGAAGGTCAGGAACCACACCAGTACGGCGATCACGACGCCGATGGCGACCGGTCGGGACACGACGACGTCCAGCGCGAGCAGGACCCCACCGCAGACCGCGGTGACCAGGAAGACCAGGCCCGCGCGCAGCAGGTAGTCGGCGATCGTCACCAGGCGGTCGCGCAGGCCTTGGCGGTAGACGATGCGGTGCAACGAGATCGGTGCGAGGAACAGGGCGACTGCGAGCGCCGAGGCGATCAGCGTGCAGGCGTAGACGAGATGGGTGAAGTTGTCGGCGGCCTGGAAGGCGTTCTGGAACGCGATGCTCAGCAGGAACGCGAACAGGATCTGCGTGCCGGTCTGGGCCAGCCGCAGTTCCTGCAGCAACTCGTTCCAGTGCCGGTCGAGGCGCTCGCCGGAGCTCTCGTCCTCGCGCCGGTAGGGCTGGGTCATGGCTACCCGATCGTCCGGTGGTTTGCAGGTCTGGTACCCCACGTCACCTGCGCGTATGCGAGGTCGAGTACTACGGGAGTTCGCGGGTGTCGATGAGTTGCTGGGCGACGTCGCGGAGTTTGGTGTTGGTGTCCTGTGAGTAGCGCTTGAGGATGGCGAAGGCCCGGTCGCCGTCGACGTCGAAGCGTTCCATCAGGATGCCCATGGCCTGACCGACGAGCTTGCGGGCATCGACGGCCTGCGCCATCGATTCCTCGTGCCGCGCGGAGGCGAGGGCAACGGATGCATGCCGCGCAAGGATGTGGGCGATCGCCTCGTCGTCGGGACTGAACGCGTCCGGTGACGGGCTGTAAAGCCCGAGTACGCCGACTGTCGAGCGATTGCCGTCACCAGTCACCATCGGTACGTCGAGCACGCTGCGCACCCCGAGCGCGGCGACCTTCGCGGCCCACTCCGGCCAGCGGTCGTCGGTGGTGGTGTCACGAATCAGCACGGTGGTGCGTTCACGGAGCGCGGTCACCAGCGGCCCGCATTCGGAGGTGAGCTGCAGGTCGTACACGTCCGCGACGACCGGGTCGGTGACCGCGGCGATCTCCGCCTGCGATCCACGGGAGTACAGCGCCACGCCGGCGTAGGTGCAGTTGAGTGCGTGCAGGGCGAACTGGACGACGGCGTCGACCGTCTCGTCCACGCCCGAGGCGTCGTGCAGCTCGACCGCCAGGCGGGCGAAAGCCATCGCCGCGTCGTTGGCGTCCGGGTCAATCATGGCCACACAGCTCCTGGGGGTCACCAGGGACGCCCGCGTGTGAGCGCCCGTGGTCATCATGCAGGTCCTATGACCGATCCCGCCGCGCTGCGGGGTAACAACTCAGTGACCCTGCCAGGATTGTCGTTCTCCGGCCGTCGGAGGGTGCGTTCTCCGGATTGTGCCGCCGGAACGAGCCGTTTGGGGCGGTCTGGGCCCGCTGCGCCACTGAACGGGTCCAGACCTCGAGGCTTCCCACCGCGCGAGCGTTGAGCAACCTCTCTCCCCTCCCTGTGCCCCGAATGCCCGGATGGATGCATCGCGCCACTTGGCGTACCTTGGGGTCGGCTGTAGAAGTCGGCCGCTGGGGACTGTTCGCAGGATGGGTGCATGGAGTCCCTCACATTCGAGAGCCGCGATCTGGCGCGCACCGAGGAGTTCCTCAACCGCGCGTACACCACGATGCGGATCGGCGGCGGCACGGACGACGTGAGCGCGCGGATCACCCGCGAGGCGGTGGGCTCGATCAGTGTCGACCGGCTCGACATCGGCTTCGAGATGAAGTACGACGCCGACCCGCTCGGCAAGATCTGCCTGTGCGTGGTCGAGGCCGGCACCGTGCAGGACCACGCCACCGATGGCTGGCAGGACGCCTTCGGCCCGGGCGATGTCGTCTCGTTCGCCCCGCCGGATCGCCCGTACGTCGGCAAGGTCTGCCGGTCGCGCTACAGCATCACCATGTTCGATCCCGCGCTGCTCACCCGGACCGCAGGCGTTGACAACCGAACCGGTGGGCCGGTCCGGCTGCTCGGCCATCGCCCGCACTCGGCCGCGGCCGCCCGCCACCTGGTCAGCACGATCAACTATCTGGGCGATCAGGTGCTGCCAGGCTCGACGGTACGGACGTCGGTGTTGCTGCAATCCTCGGTCTCGCGCCTGCTCGCCTCGAGCGTTCTGGCCGCGTTCCCGAACACGGCGCTGATCGCGCAGGATCGGGCCGACGGACGTGACGCGCATCCGCGGACAGTGCAGCGGGCGATCGCCTTCCTGGAGTCCAGCGTCGATCAGGACGTCGCCGTCGGTGACGTCGCTGCGGCCGCCGGCGTGACTGTGCGTGCGGTTCAGACTGCCTTCCAGCGGCATCTCGGGACCACCCCGATGGCGTACCTGCGCCTGTTGCGCATGGCCGAGGTCCGCACCGAGCTCCTCGCCGGCGATCCGGCCAAGCTGTCCGTCACAGCCGTGGCAGCGCGCTGGGGCTTCCACCACCTGGGTCGCTTCGCCGCCGCCTACCGGGAGCAGTACGGCGAGTTGCCGAGGACAACGTTGGGCCGCTGAACCCGATCGTTGCCCTGGGCGACGGTCAGCAATCGCCGTCGAGTTGCAGCCGGCGACTGACGATGAGCCGGGCCACCCGCGCCAGCGTCTCGTCGCGGGCGTAGGCGCGGGCACGCAGGAGCGCCGAGGCATCCTCGATGGCCAGGCCCAGATGGCCCGCGATCATCCCGGTCGCCTGATGGACGACGGTGCGCGACATCCACGGGCTGCGGTCGTCGGGTTCGTCGCCGGTGGGTGGATCGTTGAGCAGCGCGACACCGAGTGCGTCGGCGACGAACTGCGAGGTCTGCGGGCTCTCCGTGAACGTCCGGCCGTCGGCGACGTACGCGCTGAGCACACCGAACGGGCGTCCGCCCGGGCGGATCGGGAAGCACCGGATGGTCAGCGGTCCGACCGCGGCCAGCGCCGAGCGGACGAACTCCGGCCACCGCCTGTCGGTCTCGAGGTGCGCCGCGACCGCCTCGCCGGCGCCGTAGGCCGCATGGCCCGGCCCCTCGCCGAGGACGTCCTGCAGGTCATCGAGCCGCGCGGCCGTCGAGTCGGTGGCGCTCAGCGTGACGCGGTTCGTGGCCGAGTTCTCGATCGTGATCGACGTACCGACCGCTCCGAGCAGGTCACGACAGGTGCGCCCCAGTTCATCGGGACGACTGCGCGCGGGCGCCACCGTGATCGCCTCGATCAATCGGGTGAGAATCGCACCGCGCTTCATGTCAGGCCCAGTACCCGCCCGGCCGCCGACCATGCCGGGCCGAGGTCCACCCGTTTGTGCGGGGTTGGGCGCGGGCACCGGATCGGAGCACGGGGAGTTCAGTTGCCGGGTGTTCGCCCGGCCCGTCTGATGGGAAGGGCCATGGCTCTCATTCTGTGGATCATCGCGGTGATCCTCGTGATCTCCGGGATCGTCTCCCTGTTCCGCGGCCAGGTGCTGTGGGGCGCGGCGCTGATCGTGATCGGCCTGCTGGTCGGGCCGGGTGGGGTCAGCATCTTCACCTAGATCTCTACCGGAAAACCGGTCGCCTGCCCCCACGTCGCCTCCGCGTGGGGGCAGGCGTCGTTCGGGGTCGGGATTGTCCGCCGGCCGGACGGATCCGCCGACCTGCCGAGCAAACCGGCAGTGATGCGCCCCCAACGGCAGGTGATGTCGCCGATAGCCACTTGTATGCCGCCAGCGATGACATAACCCGCTGGCGAATCATCAGACGCGGGTTCCGGACACGGCACCCGCCGCTGGGAGGGGGTCTGCGCTGGCTCTCCTCTAGCTGGCTCTCCAGGGCCGTCGACCGGTTCGGTGAGATCAACATCGCGATTTGGGGAGCGGAACAGTCCGGATCGGTGTAGGAACCCTCCCCGATCTCGGTGCACACCGGGGCGTGGCGGCGCTATGGCCACTGTCATCCGCCAGCCGGCAGGGAGCACTACCCGTGCCCTTGGCGACCAACTGGCGTCGACGGTACGCCGGGAGCTCGGGCGATGGCCGCGCCGCCGCACCGGGTCTTCCTCTGATAGGCCTGCAGTAGGCAAAAGAAAAGGCAAGGAGAATTGCACTCTCCCTGCCACTATCAACCTATAACGCACCGGGGGACTTGCCGCAAGCCCCGGGTTCTGCTGGAGAATCGCCGACCGAAACGCAGAACCTACGGAAATCAGGGGGATTGCATGATCGACGTGATCGTTGCCGGTGGCGGGCCGGTCGGCATGATGCTGGCCGCGGAGCTGCGGCTGCACGGTGTGGCCGTGGTCGTGCTGGAGAAGGCGCTGGAGCCGACCAAGATCGTTCGCTCGCTGGGTCTGCACGCACGCAGTATCGAGGTGATGGACCAGCGTGGTCTGCTGGACAGGTTCCTCGCGCTCGGCACGAAGTACCCGGTCGGCGGCTTCGCCGGCATCTACAAGCCGGCGCCGGAGCGGCTGGACACCGCACACGGATACCTGCTCGGCATCCCGCAGGCCATCACCGACCGCCTGCTGGCCGAACGTGCCGCCGAGCTGGGCGCCGACATCCGGCTCGGCTCCGAACTGGTCGGGCTGAGCCAGGACGACGACGGCGTCACCGTCGACCTGGCCGACGGCACCCAACTGCGCTCGCGCTACCTGGTCGGCTGCGACGGCGGCCGCAGTACGGTGCGCAAGCTGCTCGGCGTCGGTTTCCCGGGCGAACCCAGCCGGGTCGACACGCTGCTCGGCGAGATGGAGGTGACCGCTCCGCCGGAGACGGTCACCGCGGTGGGGACCGAGGTCCGCAAGACCCAGCTGCGGTTCGGCGCCATGCACGTCGGGGGCACCGTGTTCCGGTTCGTTGTGCCCGGCGCACCGGTGGTGTCCGAGGACCGTGCGGAGGCGCCGACGCTCGAGGAGTTCAAGCAGCAGTTGCGGCTGACTGCCGGCTCCGACTTCGGCGCACACTCGCCGAGCTGGCTGTCCCGCTTCGGCGACGGCACCCGGCTGGCCGAGAGGTACCGGTCCGGTCGGGTGCTGCTGGCCGGCGACGCTGCGCACGTCCATCCGCCGATCGGCGGGCAGGGGCTGAACATGGGCGTCCAGGACGCCTTCAACCTCGGCTGGAAACTGGCCGCCGAGGTCAACGGCTGGGCACCGGAGGGGCTGCTGGACAGTTATCAGATCGAACGGCATCCGGTGGCCGCCGACGTACTGGTGAACACGCGCGCGCAGATGGAGCTGCTGTCCACCGAGCCGGGTCCCCAGGCGCTACGCCGGCTGCTGGGGGAGCTGATGGACTTCGAGGACGTGAACCGGTACCTGATCGAGAAGAACACCGCGATCGCGATCCGCTACGACTTCGGCGAGGGCCACGAACTCCTCGGCCGCCGATTGCGGGACGTGGAGCTGAAGCGCGGTCGCCTCTACGAGCTGATGCACGAGGGCCGCGGACTCCTGCTCGACCAGACCGGCCGGCTGTCGGTGGCAGGCTGGGCAGATCGGGTCGACCACGTCGTCGACGTCAGCGAGGAACTGGACGTGCCCGCGGCGCTGCTGCGGCCGGACGGCCACGTGGCGTGGGTCGGTGAGGCCCAGGAGGATCTGGAGAGGCACCTCCCGAGGTGGTTCGGGGCCGCCGCAGGCTGAGCGATAACTTGTACGGGCGCTCAACGAGGAGGCTGTATGCGGATCGCAGTGATGGGGACCGGCGGGATCGGCGGGTACTTCGGCGGCCGGCTGGCGCTGGCCGGGCATGACGTCGCGTTCATCGCGAGGGGCCGCCAACTCGAGGCGCTGCGCACCCATGGCCTGCGCCTGGAGAGCCAACTCGGCGATGCGCAACTGCCCACGGTCGCGGTCACCGACGATCCGGCGCAGCTGGACCCGGTCGACATGGTCTTGTTCGGCGTGAAGCTGTGGGACACCGAGGCATCGGCCAAGCTGATCGAGCCGCTGCTCACCGAGCGTACCGGCGTGGTGTCGTTCCAGAACGGTGTGGTCAAGGACGACATCCTGCGCAGCGTTCTCGGCCCGGAGCACGTCATCGGTGGCGTCGCCTACATCGCCGCCACGATCGCCGAGCCCGGTGTCATCCGCCATTCCGGTCCGCTGCAGAAGCTGGTCTTCGGTGAGTACGACGGCAGCACCTCGGCGCGGGTGCAGGAGTTCTACGACGCCTGTGTGGCCAGTGGCATCGATGCCGAGATCAGCGGTCAGATCGAGCAGTCCATCTGGGAGAAGTTCGTCTTCCTGGTCGGCCTGTCCGGTACGACGACCACCGCCCGTACGCCGATCGGCCCGATCCGCAGCCACCCGCGGGCTCGCGCTTTCCTGCACGACGTGATGGACGAGGTCGTGCAGGTCGCGCAAGCCCAGGGTGTGCCGCTGCCGGCCGACTTCGCCGACGGACGGCTCGCGTTCGTCGACACGGTGCCCGCCGACATGACGTCGTCGATGCACCACGATCTCGACCGCGGCAACCGGCTCGAGGTGCCGTGGCTCAGTGGGGATGTGGTTGCCCGAGGCAACGCCCTCGGCATCCCGACGCCGTGCAACCGCGCGATCACCGACATCCTGTCGGTGCACAGCGAGGGCCGCGCGGGCTGACCAGACCGTGCGGTCGGCCACGTTGCCGCCGCTCCTGGACAAGCCGGGCTAGCCTCGGAGAGTGAGTTCCGGGCAGGAGGCTGCGGCTTCAGGTAACGGGGAGAGCTTCGTCACCGTGCTGGTGGCGTTGACGGCCAATCTGCTGATCGCGACGGCCAAGTCGGTGGTGGCCGTGATCACCGGGTCGGCGGCGATGCTGGCGGAGGCCGCACACTCCTGGGCGGACACCGGGAACGAGATCTTCCTGCTGATCGGCGAGCGCCGGGGCGCGAAGCCGGCCGACGCGACGCATCCGCTCGGGTACGGCCGGGTCGGCTACGTCTGGTCGATGTTCGCCGCCTTCGGCCTGTTCGTCGTCGGTGCGGCGGTCTCGGTCTGGCACGGCATCCAGTCGCTGCACGGTGGCGAGGGCGGTACGTCCTACGGCTGGGCGTACGCCGTACTCGGGATCTCGTTCGTGCTGGAGGGGATCTCGTTCGCGCAGGCGCTGCGGCAGACGAAGGCCGGTGCGTTCGAGCGGATGCTGCGGCCGCTGCGGTACGTACGGCTGACCTCGAATCCGGTGCTGCGTGCGGTGTTCGTCGAGGACCTGTCGGCGCTGATCGGCATCGTGATCGCGACGCTGGCCATCCTGCTGCACCAGCTCACCGGCGACCCGGTCTGGGACGCGATCGGATCGATCGTGGTCGGTCTGCTGCTCGGCGGTGTCGCGCTGTTCCTGATCAGCCGGAACATGGACTTCCTGACCGGCGAGGCGGTCTCGCCCCTGGGCCGCAACCGGGTCCTGCGCGCCCTGCTGGAGCACGACGCCATCGAGCGGGTCAGCTTCCTGCACATGGAGTGGGTCGGCGCGGACAAGGTCTTCCTGGTCGCCGCGGTCGATGTCACCGGCAACGATCGCGAGTCCGACGTCGCCGTCCGGCTGACCGCGGTCGAGGACGCGCTGAACGCGCGGCCCGAGATCCAGCGAGCGGTCCTCACCCTGAGCCGCCCCGGCGACCTCACCGACCTGCGCCCGGTCCAGCTCCCCGCCTGGTACGTCGACCCGTCAGCCTGAGCGCGCTCAACCAGGTTGTCGTTCCGGAAGGGAGACGTCCGGAATGGGGGCTAGCATCTGCCGCGTGGACCTTCTTGAACTGCACTTCGAGGGCGAGATCTGGGAGTGGCGTGGGCCGGCGCCGTACTACTTCGTCACGGTGCCGGAGGACGAGGCCGCGGAGCTGCAGGAGGTCGCCGCGGCGGTCACCTACGGCTGGGGTGTGGTGCCGGTCCGCGCGACGATCGGCGGCACCGAATGGACGACGTCGCTGTTCCCGAAGGACGGCGGCTACGTGCTCCCGCTCAAGGATCGCGTCCGCAAGGCCGAGGGCATCGGGGAAGGCGACACGATCTCGGTCACGATGACCCTGGCCTGATTAGGGCCAGATGGCCTGACTGATCGCGACGCCGAGGAAGACGCTGCCGAGACCGGCGACGATGCTGACGGCCACGTTCGCGACGGCGAGGAACCGGCCGCCGTCCTCGAAGAGCCGCAACGTCTCGTACGAGAAGGTCGAGTACGTCGTGAGCGCGCCGCAGAACCCGGTACCGACGACGAGTTGGACCTGATGCGGCAGTGCGGACGCCGTACTCGCGCCTGCCACGACGCCGAGGATCAGCGAGCCGACGACGTTGACGGAGATCGTGCCCCACGGGAACGCGGAATCGTGGCGCTTCTGGACGGCGCGATCGGTGAGGTAGCGCAGCGGCGCTCCGATCACGGCGCCGGCGATGACGAGGAGCACGCTCATCGGATTCTCCCGACGACCAAGGCTCGGGTCGCGGTGACCGTCGCCCAGACGGCGATCAGGGCACCGGCGACCGTGGCGGCGAGGTAGAGGAGCGCCGTTCCGGGATGCCGGCCTGCGATGAGTTGCTGGATGTCGAGCGCGTACGCCGAGAACGTCGTGAACCCGCCGAGTACGCCGGTGCCGAGAAAGGGGCGGATCAGCCGTTGCCGGGTCAGGACCTCGCTGACCACGACCATGAGGATCCCGATCAGGCCGCAGCCGACGACGTTGATGACCAGGGTCGCCCAAGGGAAGGAGCCGGGTGGCGTCGGCCACGCTTGCCCGACCAGATACCGAGCCACTGCCCCGATGGCGCCGCCGGCCGCGATGACGCTCAGGACAGCCGTGTCCCCGGTACGGCGTACCGGGCGGTCGTGGCGCAGGTCGACATCAGGGTCGACGGGTTCCCAGGGGGCCCGGTCCGTCCGCTCGTGCTGCATCCCTTCGATCTCCTACCTGGACAGGCGTCGGCGCTGAGCGCCGCACGGTTCGACAGGTAGGGACTGTTGGCCGCCGGGTGGCGACGGTTCGGTCCGGCGAGCCCCACCGCCGGTCAAGCCCCGCCAGCATACCTAGCCTGCCGGCCGTGCCGATCGCCCAGTCCGCCTGCCGGCCGGTCGGCAGGTCAGAACCGATCGAACGGGAACTCCCGCGACTGGAGGCCGAAATGGGTGTCCAGCAGTACGTCGTCGTCCGCCGCCGTGGACTGGGAGCGCTCTCCCTCCAGAAGCCGCAGTAACGCCATCATCCTGCGGGTCGCCTCGCACATACCGGATCACCCCCTCCTGAGACCTATCGGCCCCAGCCCCCGAAACGTTTCGCCCGACCTTGTTGCAATTGGCAACAGGCCGCGCTCTCCGGCTCAGGGCGTGATGTCCGCGGTGCCTCGGTCGAGGAGGTCGAAGGCTGCGGCTGAGGCGGACTCGGGCTGGGCGGTGTACATCAGCAGGCGGTGGGCCGAGCCGTCCGGGAACTGCACCGCCTCGTAGCCGAGCTCCAGCCGGCCGACCATCGGGTGCTGGAAGACCTTCGTACCGAAGGAGCAGTTCAGGACGGAGTGGCTCGACCAGAGCCGGGCGAACTCCGGGCTCTTCATGGAGAGTTCACCGATCAGCTCGGCCAGGTAGCGGTCGTCCGGGTGCCGCCCGGCGACCAGCCGCAGGGACGCCACGGACCGCTCGGCCTCCAGCTCCCACTCGACGTACAGCTCGCGGGTGTGGGGGTCCAGGAACAGCATCCGGGTCAGGTTCGGCCGGGTGTCGGGCGAGTCGGGGCTGTGCTCGTCGTAGTGGCCGGCCAGCAGGCGGTGGGCCGTGGAGTTCCAGGCCAGTACGTCGCTGCGCCGGTCCATTGCGACCGCGGCGACACCGCTCATCGCGGTGACCAGGCGCCGGGCGCCGTCCCGAGCCGCCTCGGACTCCGGTGCCTGTGGGCGGCGGTGGTTCGACGGGCGGGCCAGGTTGCGCAGGTGGGCCGTCTCGTCGTCGTCCAGGCGGAGTGCCCGGGCGATGGCGAGCAGGATCTCGTCAGAGGCCTGTTCGCTGTGGCCCTGCTCGAGCCGGGTGTAGTAGGTCATGCTGACCCCGGCCAGCTGAGCGAGTTCCTCCCGGCGCAGTCCCGGCACCCGGCGGGCGCCGTACGAGACCATGCCGACGTCCTGAGGCTGCAGCCGGGCTCGCCGGCTGCGCAGGAAGTGTCCGAGGTCGGTCTCCACGAAGTCCATCGTAGAGCCGGTGCCTGGGTCCCACTCGGCACAATTCCGGCACATGGTCACTCGCCGCCCTTCGCCGGCCGCAGCAGAACACCAGTCAGTACGGCGCCCAGCACAGCCAGGCCGGCGTTCACCCAGATGGCTGTCGTGACCCCGTTGATCACCTGGTCCGGGCCGTCCGCGCCGTGCATGGCAGCCGTGGCGATGGCGCTCATCACCGGGATGCCCATCGTGATGCCGACCTGCTGGCTCATCGTGGTCAGACCGGTCGCCAGGCCCTGCTCGTCGTCGGGCAGGTTGGACGTCGCGGTGACCATGAAGCCGACGATGGCGATCAGGTTGGCCACGCCGCCCACGAACGTGGTGATGAGCAACAGAACCATCCAGCCGCTGGAGGTGCCCAGCAGCACCAGCGGGACAGTGGCCGCTGCCTGGAGCACGAAGCCCGTCACGATCGTCTTGCGGGAACCGATCCGGCCCAGCACCTTCGGTGCGACCAGGCCGCCGAGGACTGTGCCGATCCCGAGGACCGCGAACGACAGCCCGGTCGTCAGAGGCGAGTAGCCGAGCACCTTCTGCAGATAGAGGGTCAGCAGGAAGACCAGCGAGGTCTCGGTGGCGAACGCGAGCAGACCGGCCAGGTTGCCCCACCGGACCGACGGACGACGCAGTACCGGCAGCGGGACCAGCGCGTCCTGCACCCGCCGCTCGACCAGGAGGAAGCCGACCAGCAGGATGACGGCCGCCGCCAGCGCGATCAGAGCATGGGCGTCGGTCCAGGAGGTCTCGCCGACCCTGGTCAGGCCGTACACAAGGGCCAGCAGGCCGCCGGTCGCGGTCAGTGCGCCCCAGACGTCCAGCCGCAGCCGGTCCTTCGGCCGGCCCTCGACCAGAGTGCGCGGACCGAGCAGCAGCACCATCGCTGCGACTGGGATGTTGATGAAGAAGGCCCAGCGCCAGCTCAGGATGTCGGTCAGCAGGCCGCCGAGGATGGCGCCGGTGGTGAAACCTGCAGCCATCAGAGCGCCGTTCAGGCTGAGCGCGCGCTCCCGCAGCGGTCCTTCGGGGAACGAGGTGGTCAGCAGCGACAGTGCGGCCGGGGTGACCGCTGCGGTAGCCAGGCCCTGGGCGATCCGGGCTGCGATCAGGATCGTCGGTGTGGTGGCGAGTCCACCGGCCAGCGAGGCGAGGCCGAGGACGGCCATGCCGATGAGGAAGAGGCGCTTGCGGCCGAACAGGTCGGCGACGCGGCCGAACAGCAGCGTGAAGCCGGCGGCGCAGAGCGCGAACGCGGTGGCGATCCACTGCAGGTGCGCGAGGGGCAGCCCGACGTCCTGACCGATGGTCGGCAGCGCGACGTTCAGGATGGAGAAGTCGACCGCGAGGGTGAAACCGGCGGTCAGCAGCACCAGCAACACCAGTCGCTGCCGCGAGGGGCTGACCGTGGGGGTGGTCAGGCCGACGACACTCATGGGAGAAAGTCCTTTCGGAGGTTGGTTTCTCCACTGTCGCGACATCGGACCCGCCGTACCTCACTCCCTTCTGCCTAGCACTGACAGTGACAGGCACAGCCAGGTCACAGGCACGGCCGGACGGCATGATGGACGGCATGAGTGCGATCCGTGAGCTGCCGAGAGTGGTGCCGGCCGAGCCCGGCAAGCCGGTCCGCAAGGAGGCAGCAGCCAGCCAGCAGGCGTCACTCAACCTCGCGGTGCACCCGTCGTCGTGGTCGCAGGACCAGGCCGATGAGGTCGTACGGCGCTACACCGAGCTGGCACCGGAGTGGGACGGCGAACGTGGTGGCTACCGGCCCGTGCCTCTCGCGGACGCGCTGCAGCGTGGAGGACCGTGGCCCGACGGACTCTGTCTGGAGGTCGGCTGCGGTACGGGTCTGCTGACCGGTCTGATCGAGGACGTCTGGTCGCGGGTGGTGAGCATGGATCTGACCTGGGAGATGCTGCGCCGGTCGTCAGCGCAGCAGCGGCTGCAGGGTGACGCGTCGCGGTTGCCGGTGCGGGACAGTTGCGCGCAGGCCGTCGTACTGGCTGATGTGCCGTTGTTCGCGGACGAGGTGGTACGGGCGCTCGCGCCCGGCGGTGTGGTCGTGTGGTCGAACGCGCTGGGCGTGGACGCACCGCACCACGTTCCGATCACCACTGTGCTGGGCGTCCTGGAGGATGCGTCAGGCCGATCCTGGTCTGCGGTGACCTCTCACGCCGGTTGGGGACTCTGGGCCGTACTGCGAGTCAGGGCCAGCGCAACCGCCTAGCCCGAACAGGACGACGCGCCTCTCGCATCCGGTGCCCGGCCGGTTGGACGTAGGGTTCCAGGGTGACTCTCTCCCGGCATGTGGTCCGCTCCGTCACGACCGCCGAGGTCGGCTCGCGCTATCTCCGGGCCGTGGGACGGAACTCCTTCCGCGGTCATCACGGCAGCGGCAACACCTCGACGGCGTACGTCGTCGAGACCGACCGCGGGGCCAGCGGCTGGGGACTGCCGCTGTACGACGGTGATCCGGCGCGGCTGATCGGCAAGAACCTGGCCGAGCTGATCGATCCGGCCCGGGGAGTGGTCGATCCGGCCGCGGAGTTCCTCGACTATCCGCTGCACGATCTGGCCGCGCGGATCCTCGACGTACCCGTGTATGCGATGCTCGGCGCGGCCGGGGCGCCGCGGGTGCGGAGCTACAGCGGCGGGATCTACTTCGACGATCTGGACCCCGACGACGCGCCGGCCGGGACGGACGCGATCCGGGCGAACCTGGCGCAGGACTACGAGTTCGGCTTCCGCGACTTCAAGCTGAAGCTCGGCCGCGGCTACCGCTGGATGGACCCGCAGGAAGGCCTCGAGCGCGACATCGAGGTGACGCTGCTGACCCGCGAGCTGTACCCGGACGCGGACATCCTGGTCGACCCGAACGACGGCTACACCGCGAACGCGCTGACCGCCTACCTGGCCGCCGTGTCCACCTGCCACCTGTACTGGATCGAGGAACCGTTCGCCGAACGCTGGGAGGACTTCCGCTTCCTCCGCGAGCACCTCGCGACGCTCTCGTGGCAGCCGAAGATCGCCGACGGCGAGTTCGATCCGGACGAGGACCACATCCTCCGGCTCGCGCAGGAAGGCCTCGTCGACGTCGCCCTGATGGACGTCGTCGGCCACGGCCTGACCGCCTGGCGCCGCACCATGCCACGCCTCGCCGAGACGTCGGCCGAGGCATCCCCGCACGCCTGGGGGATGCCGCTCAAGTCCTTGTACGCCGCGCACATCGCCGCCGGACTCGGCAACGTCTCCATCATCGAAGGCGTCCCCGGCAACACAGTGGGCACCGACGGAAACGGCTACACCCTCGCCGACGGCCACCTCACGCTGTCCGACGAACCCGGCTTCGGCATCACGTTGAAGTAGCCAGCTGCTCGTCGTACGCCAGCTGGATGGCCTGGTTGAGGACGGGCAGGTCCTGGGGGCCGTCGTGGCGGTGGTCGTTGATGAAGAACGTCGGGGTGCCGGCCACACCGCTGCGGTCGGCGGAGTCCACGTCCTGCGCGACGCGAGTGGTGTGGTCGTGCTGGACGAGGTCCTCGCGGAAGCGGTCGACGTCGAGACCGAGGTCGGCGGCGTACCCGAGCAGGTCGTCGAGCTCGAGATTCTGCTGGTTGGTGAGCAGGAGGTCGTGCATCTGCCAGAACTTGCCCTGCCAGCCGGCGGCCTCGGCGGCCTCCGCGGCGAGCTGGGCGTGCGGGTGTACGTCGGGCAGCGGCAGGTGCCGCCAGACGTAGCGGATGTGATTGTTCTCGGCGAGCAGCTCCCGGGCCGTCGGTGCGGCCATCTGAGTCCATGGGCATTCGAAGTCGCCGTACTCGACCACTGTCACCGTCGCCTCGGCCGGACCGCGGATGTGGTCGCGGGACGGGTCGACCGGTGGGGCGAGGTCGATGGGCAGGGTGGCGGTCCCGAGCAGCGCACGGGTGCGGGTGCGGACCGACAGCAATCCGATCAGCCGGTAGAAGCTCACGCTCAGCACTGCCGCTGCGATGGCGGCCGCCAGCACGCCGAGCTTCGCTTCCTCCAGCGTCGGGCCGGTGAAGGCGAGGTCCGCGATCAGGAACGAGACGGTGAACGGTACGCCCGAGATCATGCCGCTGCCGAGTACTCCGGCCCAGCCGACCGACGGACGTACGGCGCCATGCGTGGTCCGAGTGAGGATCCACGAGGTGCCCGCCACGGCGATGGGCTTGCCGATGACGAACGCGACGACGATCCCGACCGTGACCGGCGCGGTCACCGCTGCCTTCAGCAGGTCTGCGTCGATCACGATCCCGGCGTTGGCCAACGCGAACAGCGGAACGATCACGTAGCTGGTCAATCGGTGAAAGGCGTGCTGCAGCCGCGCGTTCGCTGACAGCGTCCCGGTGAGCTCACGCGTTGCCGAACGGGCGAGCTCCGGCGTCGGCTGCTCGCGGAACAGCCGGACCAGAGTGGTCGCCTGCTCCAGCGCGTCCCGGCGCGGCACGTACGCCGACGTAGCCAGGCCGACCGCGAGACCCGCGACGACCGGGTCGATGCCGCTGGCAAGCAATCCCGCCCAGACCACGAGCGCGAGCAGGGTGAAGACCGGCCGGCGGTAGCGGTATCCCAACCGCGTGCTGGCGAGGACTCCGGCGTACGCCGCGATCGCGACCAGCAGGCCGGTCAGGTGGATCTCGCTGGTGTACGCGACCGCGATGACGAGCAGGGCGACGACATCGTCGACGACGAACACGGTGAGCAGGAACGTCCGGATTCGATCGGGGACGTGCTGCCCTGCCACCGCGAAGACACCGAGCGCCAACGCGGTGTCGGTCGACATCGCCGCGCCCCAGCCGTGGACACCGGAGCCAGAGCGGTTGATCGCCAGATAGATCAGGACCGGGATGACCATACCGGCCAGACCGGCTGTGACCGGGAGGATCATCCGGCGCCGCTCCCGCAGTTCGCCGAGGTCGAACTCGCGCCGCGCCTCCAGTCCGACGACCAGGAAGAACAACGCCATCAGCCCGCTGTTCACCCAGGTACGCAGATCCAGCTCGGCCGACCACGGCCCGATGCGGACTGCGAGAACCCAGTCCCAGAAGGCGTCGTACTGGTCGGTGGCGACGTTCGCCCAGATCAGCGCGAGCACGATCGCGGCCGCCAGGATCGCGGCGCTGGCCGCCTCGGTCCGCAGGAAGGCACGCAGCGGACTGCTGGCCGGGCCGACCATGGACATCGGCAGCTCGCCCGGGTCCTTCGGCTTCATGAGCGCCTGATCTCCTGCAGGGTCCAGGTGTTGCCGTCGGGGTCGGCGAAGTCGGCCATGCTCGCGTAGCTGCGGCGGTCGGGATCCACACCGGGTGCGAACCCGCCGTCCCAGGTGTCCACCGGAGACTTGTGCCGGATGTCGGAGACCTTGATGCCGCGGGCGGCCAGCTCCTCGTGCGCAGCCGCCAGATCGGCGACCACGAGGTAGTTCGCGCGCGCCGAGCCGGGCGCCGCGTCGGTCAGCCCGTCGCCGAACTGGATCGAACAGGCCGAGCCGGGCGGGGTCACCTGGACGACCCGGAACCCGTCGCGCGGGTGGTAGTCGACGTCGAGGGCGAAGCCGAGCTTCTCGGTGTAGAAGGCCTTGGCCTCGTCGACGTCGTGGACGGCCAGGGTGACGACTTCCAGTGAAAATTCCATCACATGTCCAGAACTAGATCGGTGGTCGGTCGGGCGCAGCAGACCAGCGTCTGACCTTCGGGCGGTGGCTCCAGCGGCGTGGGGGAGTAGGTGACCTCACCGGACAGCAGCGGAGTGATGCAGTTGTGGCAGACACCGGTGCGGCAGCTCCAGCGCGTCGGTACGTCGCAGGCCTCGGCGAGCTCGAGGACACTGCCGTCCCGGAACGGCGTGGAGATGCCGCTGCGGGCAAAGGTCACCAGCGGCCCGTTGCCAGGCGGTCCTGGTGGCTGGTGAGGCGGTTGCGTGGTCTGGTCGGTGATGCCCGGGTTCGTCGGCGGCAGTGCGCCGAACAGTTCGGTCCGGATACCGGCCGGATCGATGCCGATCGCGGTGAGCGCCTCGCGCATGTCCGTCATGAACCCAGCCGGTCCGCAGATGTACGCCGTTGCGTCGTCTGGGAGGGCCAGGTCGACCAGCTTGTCCTTGGTCAGGCGACCCTCGGTCGCGGTGTAGCAGATGTACTCGTGCGTGTTGGGCAGAGACCTGAGCAGCTCCCGCGCCTCAGCCGCCAGCGGATGCTCGTCCGGCCCTCGAGCACAGTGGATCCACCAGACCTCGCGCGTACTGCGTTGTTCCGCGAGGTCATGCAACATCGACAGGACCGGTGTCAGCCCGATCCCAGCGGAGAGCAGCACGATCGGATCGGTCGATTCCTCCATCACGAACTCGCCCCGCGGCGCAGCAACCTCCAGTACGGCGCCCGGCCGCAGGTTCGTGGTCAGGTAGCTGCTCCCGATGCCGTGGGGTTCGTGCTTGACGCTGATCCGGTACGAGCCGGTCCCGGGCGAGGAGGACAGCGAGTAGCTCCGCACCGGGACCGGCAGACCGGCGTCCGCGAGTTTGAACGTGAGGTACTGGCCGGCGCGTGCGACCGGCAGCCGGCTCCCGTCCGCCGCGGCCAGGCGGATCGAGGAGACGGTCGCGCTCTCCGGGATCACCTCGGTCACCCGCAACGGACGGAAGCCGTCCCAGGCCGGCTTGGGGGTGGTGGTCTCTTCCAGCAGATCGCGGAACGAGCCGAGCCAGCCTGGACTGAGGGCGGGGATCTGTGTCGCGATGCGCAGCTTCGCGACATCCCGGTTCGGTAGGTAGAGCAGGGCGTCGGTCTCGGTGACGCTCAGGGCACCCGGACCGGTCCTGGTCTTGACGATCTGGTCACCGGCCTCGATGTGGCCTTCCGTGATCACCCGGCAGTAGAAGCCGGGCCGGTGACGGCTGACCAGCAACGCGGGCAGCTCGGGTTCGCCCATACGCAGGCCGACGCGGTAGCAGGTGACCCGCGGCTGGGTCACCTCGAACTCGGCCTCGCCGATCCGGTACCGGTCGCCGATGCACACCTCGTCGTCGGGCAGTCCGTCGACGGTGAGGTTCTCGCCGAACTGCCCGTAGACGAAGTCGTCCCGCCCGAAGTGCTGCTCCCAGTACCGGTACGAGTCGATCTGATAGACGAGTACGGCGCGCATCTCGCCGCCGTGCCCGGCGGTGTCGCCCTGCCCGTCGCCGTCGATGTTCAGCCGCCGGACCATGACCGGGCCGTCGACCGCCTCCTTCCACACCCCGGTGTAGACGGTCTTGCCGTTCCAGCCGACGTCCTTCGGCCGGCCGACGTTCACCGCCAGCACTGTTGCCGCATCGCTCATCCGGACAGTTCCTCCACGGTCAGATCGCGGTCGACCCCATGCGAGATCACGCTCTGTCCAGGCTCCAGCCGCAGCCGCGTGCCGTCCAGTTCCACCTCGACCTTGTCCGGCTCGAACGAGATCATCCCGGAGATCCGCCGTACCTCAGTCCAGGCGTCCTCGTAGCCCCACGCCGCACCGCGGGCGTCGCCGATGTCCCAGTAGCTGCACAGACCCTTGTACGGGCAGAAGGTCTGGCCCTCGACCGGGGTCAGCGCCGAGTCGTCCACGTCCTCGCGCGGTACGTACCACCGCGGCGCGAAGCCCGATTCGTAGAGAGCGAGCGGCCGGGTGGACTCGGCGACGATGCGGTCGCCGTCGCGGACGACGAGATGGCGGCTGGTCTGCCGGATGTCGATCCGGTGGTAGGCGTCGGCGGCGTGGCCGACGATCCGTTCGTCCTCCTCGTAGAAGGCGTCCATCGCCCGCCACGCGAACGCGACGCGTCCCTTCAGATCGCTCGCGTGATCGGGCAGTGCGGTGTGCTGCCAGGCCGCGCGGGTCTTGCTGCTGTCGCCCGCGGTCACGGTGTACCACGTCGTCTCGCCGAGGTCGCGATGCTGCGTGGTCCGCTCGGCGGCCTCCAGGACACCGGTCACGATGTCACCGATCGGGAAGTACGCCACCGGATACCGCGCAGGCTCATGCAGCAGTACGACGTCCGCACTGTCGGCGATCCACCGGTCGCCGAACTTCACCCGCATCCGCCGGCGCAGCGGCTCCGCGAACAGCAGTCGCTCCGGCAGTGGGTCGGGGACCAGGAATCGGCCGATCGCCGCGGTGGCGAGCGGACCCTGTTGCCAGGAAAGGCCCATGGTTCGGCTCCTCTCAGATCAGCGGTTCGCCGCCGTCGATGCGCAGCGTCGTACCCGTCAGGAAGGTGTTGGTCATGGCGAACAGCACCGCCGCGGCGATGTCGTCGGTGGTGCCGATCCGCCGAGCGGGATTGCGGGTGCTCATGTCCTCGAAATAGTCCGCCTTGCCCGCGTCGCCGAGGGCGTCCCAGGCGCCGGTGTCGATCACGCCGGGGGAGACGGCGTTCACCCGGATCGGAGCCAGTTCGAGCGCGAGCGACCGGGCCAGTACGTCGGCTGCGCCGTTGGTGATGGCCACCGCCAGGGTGCCGACGGCGATCTTGGCCGCGGCGACGCCCGAGAACAGCGTGAACGAGCCACCCTCGCTGATCCGCACCGCCAAGTGCTTGGCGAGCATCAGCGGGCCGATCACCTTGGTGTCGAACGACAGCCGGACCTTCTCCTGATCGAGGTCGGCGAGCTTGCCGCGCGCCCGGGCCGAGGCGGTCGAGACGATGTGATCGACGCTGCCGATCCGTTCCCCGAGGGCGGCGATGGTGGCCTCGTCGGTGAGGTCGACGTACTCGGTCCGGACGCCCGCGTCTTCGGCGTACGCCTTGGCGAGAGCCTCCTGGTCCCGGCCGGCCGCGATGACCTGTGCCCCCGCGTCTCGCGCGGCCGTGGTCACGGCGCGGGCGATCCCGCCGCCGCGCCCGATCACGAGCACGGTGCGGTCCTGGAGTGGTGCGGCCATGGCGAGGGTCCTTTCGGAGGGCAGCGGATTACCGGACGCGAACGAATCGCTGCGGCGATCCGCGGCCCGGAATGCGGGTCCGGGCGCCCGGCATGAGCCTGCGGGACGGGGACCCGCGTCCGCATCCGCCACTGGCCAGCCAGGTCCGCCCGTGCTCGCCAGCCGCTAGCGTGATGGCGTGCATGGGCAGGCCGAGCCGCCGGGTTGGCGGCGTGCGATCGAGTTGACGGGCCGCGACCTGGAGTGCGGCGTGCTCGACCGGCTGATGGGCGCTGTCCGGGCCGGCGAGAGTCGCGCTCTGGTGCTGCACGGCGAGGCCGGCGTCGGCAAGAGCGCGCTGCTCGACTACCTCGAGACGCAGTCGGCCGGATGCCGGGTGACGCGTGCCTCGGGGGTGCAGTCCGAGATGGAGCTGGCGTTCTCCGGTCTGCACCAGCTGTGCGCACCGGTGCTGGACCGGATCGATGTGCTGCCGCCACCCCAGCGGGAGGCGCTACGGACGGTGTTCGGCATCAGCGCAGGCGCCGCACCGGACCTGTTCCTGATCGGACTGGCTGTGCTCGGGCTGCTGTCCGAGGCCGCCGAGCGGGAGCCGCTCGTCTGTCTGGTCGACGACCAGCAGTGGCTCGACCGGTGCTCGGCGCAGATCCTCGCCTTCGTCGCCCGCCGGCTGGACGCCGAGTCGGTGGCGATGGTCTTCGCGACCCGCGCGGTCGCCGGCGACCTGGCCGGCGTGCCTGGGTATCCCATCGGCGGTCTGCACGACACGGAGGCGCGCCGGCTGCTGGACGCCGTACTGACGGGGCCGATCGATGCGCAGGTGCGGGACCAGTTGGTCGCCGAGGCGCACGGGAATCCGCTGGCGCTGCTCGAGCTGCCGCGTGGGCTCACTCCGGCGCAGTTGGCCGGCGGATTCGGTCTACCAGGTGCGGGGACCATCGAGGAGAGCTTCGTACGCCGGGTGAACGCCGTACCTGACGAGACCCGGCGGCTGCTCGTGCTCGCCGCCGCCGATCCGTCCGGTGACGACCTGCTGGTACGACGTGCCGCCGGGCGACTGGGGATCGGTCCGGAGGCCGCGGCAGCGGCTGCCGACGCCGGGCTGGCGGAGTTCGGGACGCGGATCCGGTTCCGGCATCCGCTGGTGCGATCGGCGGCGTACCGGTCGGCGTCGGCCGGGGAACGGCGTCAGGTGCACGGCGTACTGGCCGAGCTGACCGACGCCGAGGCCGATCCGGATCGGCGGGCGTGGCACCGGGCGCAGGCAACGCCCGGACCCGACGAGGAGGTCGCTGCCGAGCTCGAGCTGTCGGCCGGGCGGGCGAGTGCGCGGGGTGGACTGGCCGCGACCGCTGCTTTCCTGCAACGCGCGGCCGCGCTGACGTTCGACCCGGCAAAGCGCGCTGGCAGGGCGCTGGCGGCCGCGCACGCGGAGCTCGGGACCGGCGCCTTCGACTCGGCGGCGGACATGCTCGCGATGGCCGAGGCAGAGCCTCTGACCGACCTGCAGCAGGCCCGGGCCGACCTCGTTCGTGCGCAGCTTGCCTTCTTCACCAACCGCGGCAACGACGCACCACAACTGATGCTCAAGGCGGCCAAGCGGCTCGAGACCATCGATGTCGGGTTGTCCCGGGCGACGTACCTGGACGCTCTGTCGGCCGCGATCTTCGCCAGCCGGCTCGCGACCCCGGGCGGCGACGTCATCGACGTCGCCCGTGAGGCAGCCACGGCACCGCGGCCGGTGGTGATGCGGTCGGCGGACCTGCTCCTGGACGGTACTGCGCTGTACTACCGGGACGGATACGCCGCTGGAGCGCCGACACTGCACCAGGCTCTGGCGGCGTTCGGCACCGACGTGTCCGTCGAAGAGGAGCTGCAACTGCTGTGGATGGCAACCACCACCGCACTGCGGCTGTGGGACGCGGACCGGTGGGAGCAGCTGTCCAGGCGGCACCTGCAGCTCGCCCGCGAGACCGGTGTGGTCAACGATCGGGCGCTGGCGCTGACCTCACTCGCCTATGCGAGGTTGTTCGCCGGCGATCTGGACGCGGCGGCGTCGCTGACCGACGAGGTCCAGGCGGCCAACGAGGCGACCGGCGGGAACCTCGCGCCGTACGGGCGGCTCGCGCTGGCCGCGTTCCGCGGCGACCGGACCGAGACGCTGGCGCTGGGTGAGGCCACCAAGAAGGACGGGTCGCGGCGTGGCGAGGGGATCGGGATCGCGTTCGCCGAGTGGGCGGCCGCAGTCCTCGACAATGGCCTCGGCCGCTACCGGGACGCGGCCGAGGCGGCGGAGCGAGCCTGTGAGGATCCGCGCGACGCCTTGTCGATGATGTTCGTACCGAGCGAGCTCGTCGAGGCCGCCGTCCGCAGTGGGTCGATCGACACGGCGTACCGCGCCTGCGAGCGGCTCGGCGAGATGGCGACGGCGACCGGCACCGACTGGGCGCTCGGAGTCCACGTCCGATCGCTGGCACTGGTCAGCGCGGGTGACACCGCCGAACGGCTCTACCGCGAAGCGATCGCCCACCTGGACAAGACCCGGCTGCGGGTCGAGCTCGCCCGCGCCCACCTCCTGTACGGCGAATGGCTGCGGCGCGAGCGTCGTCGTACCGATGCCCGGGAATATCTGCGGACGGCGCACGGAATGTTCGACGCGATGGGGATGGCCGGCTTCGCCGAGCGGGCTCGCCGGGAGCTTCAGGCCGCTGGGGCTGCCGCGCGCAAACGCGTCGTACCGGCTCAGAGCGAGTTGACCGCGCAGGAGGCGCAGATCGCGCGGATGGCCCGCGACGGCCTGTCCAACCCGGAGATCGCCACCCGCCTGTTCATCAGCGCCCGCACCGTCCAGTACCACCTGCGCAAGGTCTTCACCAAGCTCGGCATCACCTCCCGCAGCCAGCTCGACCGGGTGCTGCCGCCCTAGCCGCTGGGCGGCTTCTCGGTCAGGGTCGCCTGGGCGTCGAGGACGTCGATGGCGGCCAGTGACGTCCGGTACCACCGCACGCTGCGCTGGAAGACCGACTGGAAGAGATTGCTGATCACCGAGAACCGGAAGTCCCACCCGCAGAGATCCCAGCTGTAGTCGTCCACGCCGGCGGCGCGCAACGCCTCCCAGTAGCGCCGCAGCAGCTCACGATCGCGGGCGAGCCGGTCGCCGGTCGGGACCACCGACAGGCAGTAGGCGAGATCGTGCGGCCCGAGCCCGGGCTTCAGCTCCGACCAGTCGATCACCTTCGGCCGTGGGTCGTCCGCGCTGAAGAACACGTTGCCGAGGAAATGCAGGTCGCCATGGACGAGCGTGATCGCGCGACCGTCGGCGACGCGGGCCAGGAACTGGCGCTCCCACCGCTCCAGGATCTCCTCGAGCACCGAGCGCTCGGCGTCGTCGAGCTCGGTCGCCGTCGGGAAGAACTGGGCGGCCTCGTTGCGCACCGCCGCGGCGTTCCGCTTGATCACCTCACGCGGCAACGCCTGCGCCGAACTGGTCACCGACGGCTCCGATGCGCTGAGGAGATACTCCGGTACGTCGTTCCAGAACCGCGCGTGCAAACCCGCCAGCATGTCGATCGTGCCGTGCAACTGGGTCTCCGACACCTCAGCACCGACCACGCGGTAGCCGGCCGCCTCCAGGTCCTCGCTCAGCAACAGGACTTCGTCACCAGCGTCCGTGGCCCCCAGCAACCGCGGCGCCGGATGATCCCACCGCGGCGCGAGCTCCTGGAAGAACCGGATCTCACGCCGCGCCGCCGCCACCCCGGCGCCTGTCGCTCGCTTGGCGATGACAGTGGACTGGGTTCCACCCACCGAACGCACTCGCAGCCGCACGACCTCGGCCTCCGACGCCGCAAACGTGTCCACCACTTCCACACCGGACACCGGCGTACCTAAGGCTGCACTCACCTCGGCGGTGCTGGTCATGAGGCCCACGGCCAGTGCGGGCGCGGCGTCGTCGGGCCGGCGTACGGGATGTCCTGGTAGTGCTGCTGCAGGTCGGCGAGCCGCTGGGTCAGTCCGGACCGGATCTCGGCGTACGTCGGATCGTCGGCGACGTTCACCAGCTCCTCCGGGTCTTTCAGAAGGTCGTAGAGCTCCCATTCCGGTTCGGACAGCTGCTCCGACGACCCGGGTACGCCGAGGCCGGCGCCGTAGTAGTGGATGAGCTTGAACTCCTTCGTCCGTACGCCGTAGTGCGCGGGCGCATGGTGATTCGGATCGTCGTGCTCCCAGTACCGGTAGTACATGGCGTCCGGCCAGTCCGCGACCTCCTCACCGCGCAGCAACGGCAGGAAGCTCCGGCCCTGCGACGTGGGCAGAACGCCGGCGGCGTCCATCCCGGTCATGTCCAGGAACGTCGCGGCGAAGTCGACGTTGGTCACCATCGCATCGCAGGTGCTGCCGGCCGGGATCCGGCCCGGCCAGCGGATCAGCATCGGCATCTGCAACGACTCGTCGAACATCAGCCGCTTGTCGAACCAGCCGTGATCGCCGAGGAAGAACCCCTGGTCGGACGTGTAGACGACCACCGTGTCCTCGGCCAGCCCTTCGGACTCCAGTACGTCGAGCAGCCGGCCCACGTTGTCGTCGATCGACTGGACGCACTGCAGGTAGTCGCGCAGATAGCGCTGGTACTTCCACCGCTTCCGCTCGGTCCGGTTCTCCGGCCCGCGCAGTTCCTCCGGCAGCTCCTCGCCGAGCTCCTCCGCCCCGAGGTCGTCCGCCACGGACATCCGGACGCTGCGCACCGCCCGGCTTCGGGTGGAGTAGTCGTCGAACAGCGTGCTCGGCTCGGGGATCGAACCGACCGGATAGAGCTCCTTGTGCTTCTCGTCCGGCACCCACGGGCGGTGCGGCGCCTTGTGATGCACCAGCAGCAGGAACGGCCGGTCCGGGTCGCGCTGCCGCAGCCAGTCGATGCTCTGGTCCGTGACGATGTCGGTGGCATACCCGGCCACGGTCTGCGCCCCGTCCGGTCCGATCATCAGCGGATCCACGTAGTCACCCTGCCCCGGGAACACCTGCCAGGAGTCGAAGTGCCGCGGCGCGGACTCTGGTCGCTCTCCGAGGTGCCACTTCCCGAACAGGGCGGTCTGGTAGCCGGCCCCGTGCAGCACCTCCGCGAACGTCGGCACGCGGTAGTCGATGTCGGTGTAGATCGAGGCGACCCCGTTGATGTGGCTGTACGTACCGGTCAGGATCGAGGCCCGCGAGGGCGAGCAGATCGAGTTCGTGCAGTAGGTGGCGTCCATCCGTACGCCGTCCTGGGCCAAGCGGTCCAGGTGCGGGGTCTGGTTGACCTTGCTCCCGTACGCCGAGATGGCGTGCGCGGCGTGGTCGTCTGACATGATGAACACGAGGTTGGGCGAAGGCATGGTTCCACCTTAGGTTTGTTGCCCATGGCCATGTTCGATTTTTCCCTCGACAAGCTCCGCGCGTACCGGCCCGAGGTGGCCGCACCCGCCGACCTGGTCGATTTCTGGCGCCGCTCCCTGGAGAAGGCGCGGACCGACGACCTCAACGCGACGTTCACCGAGGTGGACAACAAGCTCGCGGTGATCGACACCTACGACGTGACGTACGCCGGCTTCGGTGGCGCCCCGATCAAGGGCTGGCTGCACGTGCCGGCCGGGGCAACCGGACCACTGCCGACGGTGGTGCAGTACTTCGGCTACTCCGGCGGCCGCGGGTTCCCGCATGCGACCAACCTGTGGGCGCAGGCCGGCTACGCCCACTTCGTGATGGACACCCGCGGGCAGGGCTTCAGCGTCGGCGGCGGCAGCAGTACGGCGGACGACAGCGCGTACGCCGGTCTCAACCACACGCCCGGCTTCATGACCGCGGGCATCACCGACCCGGAGACCTACTACTACCGGCGGGTCTTCATCGACGCGATCCGGGCACTGGAGGCGGCCCGGACGTCACCCTTCGTGGACCCGGACCGGATCATCGTCACCGGTGGCAGCCAGGGCGGCGGCATCGCGATCGCGGCCGCCGGGCTCGCGGGCCTGGCCGGGATCGAGTTGCTCGGCTGCGCTCCCGACGTACCGTTCCTGTGCCACTTCCAGCGGGCGCTGCAGATCACCGACAAGGACCCGTACGGCGAGATCACCCGGTTCCTGAAGGGGTTCCGCGAGCACGTCGAACCGGCGCTCCGGACGCTGAGTTACTTCGACGGCGTCAATCTCGGCCGCCTGGCCACCGCACCGGCGCTGTTCTCGGTTGCGCTGATGGACGCGACCTGCCCGCCGTCGACCGTGTTCGCGGCGTACAACCACTACGGCAGCGCGCAGAAGGAGATCGAGGTCTACCAGTACAACGAGCACGAGGGCGGGCAGACGTACCAGCAGCTCGCCCAGCTGAACTGGTTCGCGGAGATCTTCGCCGGAAAGGAGTCATCGGCGGACCGATGAGTTTCCGCCGCGGCTGTCGTTACACGGTCAACAGCGTCGGTCAGACTGAGACCGACCCGACCGCAGGAGGCAGCAGATGGACTGGAAGCTCGAACTCGTGATCGTGCCGGTGTCGGACGTGGACCGGGCCAAGAAGTTCTACACCGAGCAGCTCGGTTTCGCCGAGGACGTCGACCACCGGGCCGGTGACGAGTTCCGGGTCGTGCAGTTGACGCCGCCCGGATCCGCGTGCTCGATCACCATCGGCACCGGACTGACCAAGGCCGCGCCGGGCACGTACGAGGGCACGCACCTGGTGGTGAACGACGTCGAGGCGGCCCGGACCGAGCTGGTGGAGCGCGGTGTCGAGGTCAGCGAGCCCTTCCACTTCACCGCGGCGGGCAAGCAGGACGGAGTGCACCCGGACCGCAGCGACTACGGCACCTTCCTCAGCTTCCAGGACCCGGACGGCAACGGCTGGACGGTCCAGGAGGTGGGCAAGGCCTCATGAGCACGCTCGAAGAGGCGGCGTTCGCGGGGGACGAGACCGCGTTCGCCGACCTCGCGGGCCGGTACCGGCGCGAGCTGCATGTGCACTGCTACCGGATGCTGGCGTCCTTCGACGATGCGGAGGACGCCGTACAGGAGACGCTGCTGCGGGCCTGGCGCGGTCGGGACTCCTACGACGGCCGCACGTACTTCCGGGCGTGGTTGTACCGGATCGCGACCAATGTGTGCCTGGACGAGACCCGGCGGCACGCGCGCAGGCAGAACGCGTCGCCGGGGGAGATGGTGTGGCTCCAGCCGTACCCGGACCGGTTGCTCGACGAGATCGCTCCGTCCGCCGACCAGCCGGACGCGGTCGCAGTGGACCGGGAGACGATCGAGCTCACCTTCCTGGTGGCACTGCAGGCGTTGCCGCCGCGGCAGCGGGCCGCACTGATCGCCCGAGACGTGCTGGGCTGGCCCGCCACCGACACCGCCACACTGCTCGAGACAAGCGTGGCGGCGGCGAACAGTGCCCTGCAGCGGGCCCGGGCGACGATGCAGCAACAGTTGCCTGCTCGTCGTACCGACTGGACCGCGCCACGTCCGACCGCCGCCGAGCGGGAGCTCCTCGACCGCTTCATCGACGCGCACGAGCGGTGCGACGCGGCGGCCGCGGTCGCCATCGCGGCCGAGGATCTGCGCGTCTCGATGCCGCCGGACCTGTTGTCGTTCGAGGGTCTGGACGCGTGCCTGCCGTTGTTCGAGCGGGCGTTCGGCCCGGACCGCGACGGCGACTGGCGGCTGGTGCCCACCTTGGCGAACCGGCAGCCTGCCGCGGCGTCGTACCTGCGCCGACCGGGGGACACGGAGTTCCGTGCGTTCAAACTCGACGTACTCCGGGTCACCGCCGACGGTCTGATCGGTGAGATCACCACGTTCGGCTACTCCCGCTTCCCCGCCTTCGGGCTGCCGCCCCTCTTGTCTGACTAATCTGGAGGCACGCTCACCGGACACGAGAAGGTGGAAGATGCTGGGACTGCCCACGGGGATCCGGGCCTGTCTGTTCGACCTCGACGGTGTGCTCACCGACACCGCGGCCGTCCATGCCGCGGCCTGGAAAGAGATGTTCGACAAGTTCCTCCAGGCGTACGCCGCTGAGCACAGCCAGCCGTTCACTCCCTTCGACGCCCGAAAGGAGTACGACGCGTACGTCGACGGCAAGCCGCGCGTCGACGGAGTCCGGGACTTCCTGACGGCGCGCGGGATCAGCCTGCCCGACGGGACCCCGGACGACCCGCCGGACGCGATGACCGTCAACGGTCTCGGCAACCGGAAGAACGAGGCAGTCCAGCGGCGGATCCGTACCGAAGGCGTGCACGTGTTCGAGGGCTCCCGGCAGTACCTGCAGGCCGTCGAGGCGGTCGGACTCCGGCGGGCGGTCGTGTCGTCGAGCGCCAACACCCGCGAGGTCCTCGCCGTCACCGAGCTGGCGCAGTACGTCGAAGAGATCGTCGACGGCATCACGATCCGGACCGAGGGGCTGCACGGGAAGCCGGCGCCGGACACGTTCCTGGCCGCGGCGAAGAAGTTCGGCGTGGATCCGTCCGAGGCCGCGGTGTTCGAGGACGCGTTGGCCGGCGTGTCCGCCGGCCGATCCGGGCATTTCGGGCATGTGATTGGTGTTGACCGGGTCGGACAGGCCGATCAGCTCAAGGTCCACGGTGCCGACGTCGTGGTCCGCGACCTGGCCGAGCTTCTGGAGGGTCGATGATCGATCGCGGGCACCATCCGATCGAGCCGTGGCGGCTGCGCGAGACGCGGCTGCAGATGGACCGGCTGGCCCAGTCCGAGTCGCTGTTCGCGCTGTCCAACGGGCACATCGGACTGCGCGGCAATCTGGACGAGGGCGAGCCGTACGCGATCCCGGGCACCTATCTGAACTCGTTCTACGAGCAGCGCCCGCTGCCGTACGCCGAAGCCGGGTACGGCTACCCCGAGTCGGGGCAGACGCTGGTGGACGTGACCAACGGCAAGCTGATCCGGCTGCTCGTGGACGACTCGCCGTTCGACATCCGGTACGGCTACCTGACGCAGCACGAGCGCTCCCTGGACTTCCGCACCGGCATCCTGCAGCGTGACGTGGACTGGACGTCACCCGGCGGCAAGCGGATCCGGGTGCGCAGCCGCCGACTGGTGTCGCTGACCCAGCGTGCGATCGCCGCGATCGAGTACGTCGTGGAGCCGGTGGACCAGCCGGCCCGGTTCGTGGTGCAGTCCGAACTGGTCGCGAACGAGAGCCAGCCGAAGCTGTCCGACGATCCGCGGGTGGCCGCCGTACTGGACAACCCGTTGAAGCCGGTCAGCCACGACGGCGGTGAGAACGGCGTCGTGCTGATCCACCGGACCACGCGAAGCCGGCAGTTGATGGCGGCCGCGATGACGCATGAGGTCGAGGCACCCGCGCGGTACGCGATGGACCTGGATGTGCGGGAGAACTGGGCCCGGTCCACGGTGATCTGCCAGCTGCAGCCGGGGGAGAGCCTGCGGGTGGTGAAGTACCTCGCGTACGGCTGGTCGAGTCTGCGCTCGGAGACGGCGATCCGGGACCAGGTCGCCGCCGCACTGTCCAGTGCGCGCTTCTCGGGCTGGGACGGTCTGGTCAAGCAGCAGGCCGACTTCCTGGACGACTTCTGGGACGGCGCCGACGTCGAGGTGCACGGCCACTCCGAGCTGCAGCAGGCCGTCCGGTTCGCGCTCTTCCATGTTCTGCAGGCGGGTGCACGCGCGGAGCGACGCGCGATCCCGTCGAAAGGGCTGACCGGTGCCGGGTACGACGGCCACACGTTCTGGGACACCGAGGGCTTCGTGCTGCCGGTCCTCAACTACACGATGCCCGATGCGGCGGCCGACGCGCTCCGCTGGCGCCACTCCACGCTCGGCATGGCCAAGGAGCGGGCAGCGGTGCTGGGGCTGCGCGGTGCGTCGTTCCCGTGGCGAACCATCCGCGGCCAGGAGTGCTCCGGCTACTGGCCGGCGGGGACGGCGGCGTTCCACATCAACGCCGACATCGCCGACGCGGTGATGCGGCACTACACCGTCACCGGCGACGACGAGTTTCTCGAGGAGGTCGGGCTCGAACTGCTGGTGGAGACGGCCCGGTTGTGGATCTCGCTGGGCCATCACGACCGGCACGGCCGGTGGCATCTGCCCGGTGTGACCGGACCGGACGAGTACAGCGCCGTTGCCGACGACAACGTTTTCACCAACCTGATGGCGGCGCGGAACCTGCGGTCGGCCGCCGAGGTGGCGGTCAAGCACCCGGCCAAGGCCCGTGAGCTCGGCGTGGACAGCGAGGAGGAGGCGTGCTGGCGCGACGCGGCGGCCGCCGTCCATGTGCCGTACGACGAGGACCTCGGCGTCCATCCGCAGTCCGAAGGCTTCACCGGGTACGCCGAGTGGGACTTCGAGGCGTACAAGGACAAGTACCCGCTGCTGCTGCACGCGGCGTACTTCGAGCTGTACCGCAAACAGGTGATCAAGCAGGCCGACCTGATGCTGGCGACGTTCTGGTGCGGCGATGCGTTCACGCTCGAGGAGAAGGCGCGGAACTTCGACTACTACGAGCGGCTGACGGTGCGGGACTCGTCGTTGTCGGCGTGCGTCCAGGCCGTGATGGCGGCCGAGGTGGGGCATCTGGACCTGGCCTACGACTACGCGTACGAGGCCGCGCTGATCGACATGCGGAACCTGCACCACAACACCGGCGACGGGCTGCACATGGCGTCACTCGCCGGTGCGTGGACCGCTCTGGTCTCCGGCTTCGGCGGACTGCGGCAGGTGGACGGCGATCTGTGCTTCGATCCGGCCCTGCCGGAAGGCCTGCCCCGGCTGGTGTTCAGGATCCGCTGGCGCGGCGTCCGGCTGACGGTGGACATCAACTCGGTCGACGTGACCTACAGCGTCCATGACGGTCCGGGGGCCAGCATGACGTTGCGGCATGCAGGAGAGCGGATCACCGTGACGACGGATTCGCCGGTGACCCGCTCCCTGGAGAAACGTCAGCCCCTGCTACCGCGGCCGACCCAGCCGGTGGGCCGGGAGCCGCGGTCGGCCATTGCGCACAACGACCACTGAGCTTCGGACTGACAGCTTGGTCGAGTCAACGCTGGGTGATCGAGTGCTTGCGGCGGGCCGAGAGGGACTCCGCGGTGCCGACCAGCAGGACCGAGGAGATCACCGCGACGACGAAGCCGAGGACATTCAGTTCGAAGATGCCGCCGGTGCCGAGAACGCTGGCGATCGTGCCGCCGATGACGGACCCGGCCAGGCCGAGTAGCAGGGTGGCGAGCAGGCCGAGCTTCTGCTTGCCGGGCGTGAAGAGTCGGGCGAGCGCGCCGATGATGAGTCCGGCAACGATGAAGCCGATCATGGTCTGATTCCTCCGGGTGCGAACGATTCTGTCTCCAGTGTCCGGCAGACAGGGTCGCCGCGCAGTTGGAGTTGACCCTGATCGCACCCGGAGCCGACCCTGGGTCAGCCGCGTGCCAGCGCCGCGAACAGTCTGGTCGTCTCCAGCAGTTGCGGAGTCCGTTCCAGCAGGTTCAGCACCGTGGTGCTGGTCCGCTGGGCGGCTCGCTCGTCGTTGGAGAGCAGCGCCTTGTAACTCGCGCGGCAGTCGGACTCGGCGCCGAGCACCTCCGCGTAGAGCTGGATGTCTCCTAGGTCCGGCCGCTCCTTGAGAAGTTGCAACGTGTTCTTCGCGCACTCCAGCAGCGTGGCGCCGGGCGTCCTCGTCCGCGAGACCAACTGGTCCGCCAGTTCCTTGACGACGAAGTACTCCGCGCTGGACGCCTTGTCCCTCAGATAGCGCACGCTCGCCGGCTCACGGACGTCGTCGGACAGGGCACACACCGCCCAGCCCGGTGGCACGATGACCGCCTGACTGGCCGGGAATCCCGTCGGCAACGCGGACACCGCGCTGAGACTGCCGCTGCCGATCACCGCGGCCAGCGCGGCCACCGAGGCCGGATCGGTCGGGTTGCCGTGCCGCGCGACCATCACGCGCGTGGTCCAGCTCTCGTCCGGGATGACGACGACCGACAGGAGTCCGGTGTTCTTGAGCAGCAGCGACGTCTGGGTCGCGTCCGTGCTGGCATCCAGCCGTACGCCATCCATCGCCGACGCCGACTCCAGCGGTACGCCGGACTTCGAGCAGTCGGCCGCGGGCCTCAGTGGAGCAGGATTGCTCGGCGGTGGAACCAACGGAGTGATCGTGTCCCCACTCGGTTGATCGGCCCCCGCGGCACTCGAACACCCTGCGACCAGGCCGAGTACAGCAATACACGCCAACGTCCACGCACGAATGACCACGATGCCCCCCTGCGACCACGCCTACGAGCTCACCAGGTCCCCACCTGCTCGGGCGTGTACAACACCAGTTTTGCATCGCGATGCAAACGACTTCAACGTCCGGCACGGCGGATTGTCAGTGGACCCGGCAGTGTCGAAATTCCGCGCGGCCGGAACTTGTCCGCAGGGTGGATTAGCCTCGGGACGTGACTGTTCATGAGCTGTCCCGGCGGGATGCGCGGCGCCTTGCCGTGCGTGCACAACTGCTCGGACGCGAACGGCCGGCCGGACTGATGGAGATGGTTCGTGGCCTGACCGCGGTGCAGCTCGATCAGACGGCGGCCGTGGCACCCAACGCCGACCTGGTCGCGTGGAGCCGGCTCGGATCGTCGTACTCGCCGGCGGAGCTGGCTGAGGCGCTCGCGACGCTGGAGCTGCTGGACTTGCGGGGGTTCGCCCGGCCGAGCGAGAGTCTCGTGCTGTTCCGCGCCGAGATGGAGGCGTGGCCGGGGACGGGGCCGCTGCTCGACTGGCAGGAGGACCGCCGCGACTGGGTGAAGGCCAACGAGGGCTGCCGGCTGGACATCCTCGAGCGGCTGCGGCAGGACGGTCCGCTGATCATGCGCGAGCTGCCGGACACCTGCGTGGTGCCGTGGAGGTCGAGCGGATGGACCAACAACCGCAACGTCTCGCAAATGCTGGAGTTCATGCTCCAGCGCGGCGAGGTCGCGATCGCGGGCCGGGACGGGCGCGACAAACTGTGGGATCTGGCCACGCGGGTGTATCCGGACGAGCCGGCGATCCCGATCGAGGAGGCGCGGCGGATCCGGGACGGACAGCGGCTGCGATCACACGGCATCCTGCGCGTCAAAGGTGAGGCATGCGCGGGCGAGTCACTCGATGCCGGCGTCGCCGGGGAGCCGGCCGTGGTCGACGGCGTCCGGGGTGAATGGCGCGTCGATCCGGAGCTGCTGGGTCAGCCGTTCTCCGGACGTACGGCGTTGCTGTCGCCGCTGGACCGATTGGTGTACGACCGCAAGCGGATCCTGGAGCTGTTCGAGTTCGACTACCAGTTGGAGATGTACAAACCGGTCGCCAAGCGCCGCTGGGGGTACTTCGCGCTGCCGATCCTGCATGGCGACCGGCTGGTCGGGAAGGTCGACGCGACCTCGGACCGGAAGGCCGGTGTGTTCCGGGTCGACGCCATTCACGAGGACACACCGTTCTCCAAGGCACTGAGTACGGCGGTGCATCGCGAGCTGCAGGACCTGGCCAAGTGGCTCGAGCTGCACCTCGTCGTGAAGTCTTGACGAGGCCCTATGTTTACGTGAACATCGCAGCGTGAGATCAACCGCCTGCCGTATCGCCGCCGCCCTGTTCGCCGCTGCCACCCTCACCACCGCGCTGACCGTTCCCGCCGTCGCGGCACCGCCGCCGCCTACGACGAACGACTTCCGCGGGGTCAACTGGGCCGATCCACGGGACAACTACGCCGACGACGAAGTGGTCCCGTCCGGACTGAGCACGGCTGACGACTACACGACGACGTACGGGAAGGCGACCGGCATCGTCGGCGAGTTCCGCCACGAACTGAAGGCCAACACGATCCGGCTGCCGATCAACCCGTCGAGCGTCGGGACGGCCTGGTGGAACTCCTACCGCGCCGCGATCGACGCGTCCGTGGCGAGCGGCTTCAAGGTGATCCTGAGCTACTGGGAGGCCGACAACGCCAAGGACGGCCGGGTCGACGACCCCGCGAAGTTCGACGCGATGTGGGACACCGTGTTCAAGGCCTACGGCAAGAACCCGCGGGTGTACTTCGAGCCGATGAACGAGCCGTTCGGCTACTCGCTGCCCGAGTGGGTGTCGCTCACCTCGTCCTGGATCCAGCGGCACCACAGCGTTCCGCGCGGCCGGTTCGTCATCTCGGGCACCGGCTACAACGACAGCGTCACCGGGGTCGGCGCGGCTCCCGAGCTCGAGGGCACGCTGCTGTCCCTGCATTTCTACGGCTTCTGGGCCTCCGACACGACCGAGGCCGCGTGGCTCGCGAACCTGCGGCCCCGGATCGGTTCGTACGGCTGGCGCACCGTCATCGACGAGGCCGGCTCACCGATGACGATCGGCCTGAACTACGGCAACCACGAGGGCAACGTCTATACGGCGTACCTCGGTGCTCTCACGCAGGTCGCGCGCGAGAACAAGATGGGCATCGTCTATTGGCCTGGTCTGCGGACCGGCGACTCGTACTCGATGACCACGCAGGTCGGCCCGGCGGACCTGGAGGTCAACAGCCAGAGTGGTCGCGCACAGCTGTGGTGGGGCTGGGGTCTGCTCAAGACGGAGCCGACGAACGACCTGCCGCCCGCGCCTCCGGGTGCACCGCTGCGTGGAGTCGCGAGCGGCCGGTGCGTCGACGTACCGGGCTTCTCGACCAGCCCTGGTACGGCGCTCGACCTGTGGGACTGCAACAACGGCGGCAACCAGTCGTGGAACTACACCGCGGACAAGCAACTCACCGTCTACACCGACAAGTGCATGACTGCCGGGGCAGCCGCCGGGAGCGCGGTCACCATCGAGAACTGCACCGGAGCCACCAACCAGGCCTGGGAGCTCAACGCCGACCAGACCGTCACCAGCGTGGCCGATCCTGACCTGTGCCTGGACGCTGCCGGCGCCGGGACAGGCAACGGTACGGCGGTCGACGTGTGGCTTTGCAACGGCGCGGACAACCAGAAATGGACTCGCTCCTGACTACAGTCCAGCGGGTGGATCTGTTTGATGAAGACCTCGCCCGGACCGCGGGCGAGCGCGAGGTGCTCGAAGCCTTCCTGGACGCGCACCGGCGGGTCGCGGTCGACAAGCTCCGCGGCCTGTCCGAGGCGGACGCCCGGCGCCGGCTGGTGCCGTCGCTGACCACGCCGATCGGGTTGGTGAACCATCTCGCCGGCGTGGAGCGCAACTGGTTCCAGCACAGCATCGCCCGGCGGCCCCGCGAGGAGATCGCAGGTGACGCACGCGGCGGCGAGGAGAGCTGGACGGTTGCCGACGACGTGACCATCGACGATGTCATCGCCGCCTTCGAGGAGGCGTGCGCCGAGTCCCGCCGAATAGCGGCTGACCTGCCGCTGGATCACGTCGTACCGCACGAGCGCCTCGGCGAGGTCTCGCTGCGCTGGGTCTACGTACACATGATCCGCGAGCACGCCCGCCACGGCGGCCACGCGGACATCCTCCGCGAACAGCTCGACGGCGCGACCGGCGCCTGAGCGGGTCTGGTCTAGGCGAAGCCGCCGTTGCTCAAGAGGAGCTGACCGTTGATCCACTGGCCCCGCGGAGAGCAGAGGAAGTCGACCAGGTTGGCCGTGTCCTGCGGCGTACCGAGCCGGCCGAGTGGGGTCTGGCGGATGCCGCTCGCGCGGATCTCGTCGGTCATCCAGCCGGTGTCGATCGGCCCGGGATTGACGACGTTCGCACTGACGCCGAGGTGGGCCAGTTCCTCGGCCGCGGCCAGGGTGATCCGGTCCAGCGCGCCCTTGCTCGCGCCGTACGGGAGATTGCCGACGGTGTGATCGCTGGTCAGCGCGATGATCCGGCCGGTGCCCGGCGCGCCCTTGAACCGTAGGCCGTATTCGCGGATCAGCAGCCAGGTCGCTCGCGCGTTCACGGCGAAGTGCCGGTCGAAGCTCTCGAGGGTGGTGTCGAGGATGCCGGAGTTGACCGACTCGGTGTGGCACATCACCAGCGCGGTCACGCCGCCCAACCGCTCCTCGGCCGTGGTGAAGATCCGCTCGGGAGCCGCCGGGTCGACCAGGTCCGCCTCGATCGGGACCGCGGTCGCCCCGAGGCCGCTGAGCTCCTTGGTGATCTGTTCGGTCGCGCCCGACTGCACGCCCCACGTCATCCGCTCGTCGTACGCCGTCCAGTAGGTGAAGGCGATGTCCCATCCGGACGCTGCGAGTTGGCGGGCGATGCCCGCGCCGATGCCGACGGTGCGGCCGACGCCGGTGACGAGCGCGACAGGACGGTCCGAGGTGGGGAGAGTCATACCGCGATTCTGCCGGTCCGGGCCGGCGCATGAGAAATCTGTAATGTTCGGCTCATGCGGTTCACCGGGAGGGATCGCAGGCTGTGAGCATGCGGTCTCCACGTCTGATCTACGGGCTTGTCGCCGGCGTGCTGGTGGTGGCCGGTTTCGTGCTGCCGCGGTACCTCGCCGACCGGTCACAGCCTGAGCTCGGCGACACGGTCGTCGTCCCCGCCGCCGCGAGCCCGTCGACGCCGCCACCGACCGTGAACCCGCGGCCGAGCGCACCGCCACCGAGTGTGACCCCTGGCCAGGGCGCCGAGCAGGTCTCGCCGGCGCCGGCCCGTACTGCGGGAGACGACGATGACGACGATCTGGGGGACGACCCGGACGACGACGATGGGTGATCTCCGGCCGTGGCCGGTGGTCAGCGCCCGGGTGCGGATCATCGGCTGGATGTTCGGCGTGCTCACGCTCGCCCTGTCCGCGCTGGTCTTCCTCACCTGGCAGGTGCTCGCCGCACGCGCGGATGACGCGGCCGACGACGAGCTCACGCACGAGGCCAACAAGTTCCGCGCCTTCGCGGGCTCCGGTGAGGCAGCCGCCTTCGACCGGCCCGAGGCTCTGCTCGACCGCTGGCTGCAGAGCAACCTGCCGGACGACTCGGAGGCACTGTTCACCATCGTCGACGGCCGCGCGTACCACCGCAGCCAGGGCAGTCCACCGGCCCGCCTCGACACCGATGCGGCCTTCGTGCAAAGCCTCGCCGGCGCGACGGAGCCGACGTACGGCTGGACCGCCAGCACGGCCGGAAGCGTCCGGTACGCCGTGATGCCGGTGCGGATCGGAAGTCAGCCGGTCCGGACCCAGCTCGTGATGCTCGAGTTCCGGGACATCATCGCGAAGCCGTCGATCGACGCGGCCCGCGCGCTGGTCATCATCGGTGCGCTCACCCTGGTGCTGGCCGCGGGTGCGTGCTGGCTGGTCACCGGCCGGATCCTCGCACCGATCCGGCAGGTGCGGGCCACCGCCGAGCAGATCGGGGAGAGCGATCTGCGGCGCCGGATCGAGGTCGTCGGAAACGACGACGTGGCGCAACTGGCGCGCACGTTCAACACCATGCTGGACCGGTTGGAGGACGCGTTCGTGGCCCAGCGGGAGTTCGTCGACAACGCGGGGCACGAGCTGCGGACGCCGATCACGGTGATCCGCGGGCACCTGGAGCTGATGGGTGACGACCCGCGCGACCGGGCCGAGACCAAGGCGCTGGTGCTCGACGAGCTGTCCCGGATGAACCGGATGGTCGACGACCTGCTGGTGCTGGCGACGACCGAGCGCCCGGACTTCCTCGAAACTGGCGAAGTCAACCTGACCGAACTGGTCGTCGAGGTGATCGCCAAGGCCAGGCCGCTGGCCGACCGGGTCTGGCGGGTGGACGAGACGGCGGACGCGACGATCGTCGCCGACGGCCAGCGGCTCACCCAGGCGCTGATGCAGTTGGTGTCCAACGCGGTCCGGCACACGACGACCGGTGACCGGATCTCGCTGGGTTCCCGGCTGAGCGGCGACCACGTCCTGCTGTGGGTCGCCGACTCCGGTCCCGGCGTCCGGGCGTCGGACCGCGAGCGCATCTTCGAACGATTTGCCCGCGGCAACGATCAGCGGCGGACCGGTGGTGCCGGCCTCGGACTGGCGATCGTGCGCTCGATCGCGCAGGCCCACGGCGGCGACGTCCGGCTGGCCGACGGCCCGGGCGGCGCCCGCTTCGAGCTCACCCTGCCGCTCACCGTGCCGGCCGACCGCGCGGTGGTCGCGCCGTGAACCGGATCCTGATCGCGGAGGACGAGGAGCGGATCGCCTCGTTCGTCGAGCGCGGACTGCGCAGCAACGGCTTCGTCACGACGGTGGTCGCCGACGGCGAGACGGCGTACCAGGAAGGCGTCAGCGGCTCCTACGACCTGCTGATCCTGGACATCGGCCTGCCTCGGGTGGACGGGTTCACCGTGCTGCGACGGTTGCGCGAGGCAAGGGTGACGATGCCGGTGGTGATCCTGACCGCGCGGGACAGCGTGCGTGACACGGTCGCCGGGCTCGAGGGTGGTGCGGACGACTACATCGCCAAACCCTTCGCCTTCGAGGAGCTGCTGGCCCGGGTGCGGTTACGGCTGCGCGGCGGCGACGGTACGCCGGACGCCACCATCCTGCGGGTGGGGGAGCTGAGCCTGGACCTGCGGACCCGGCGGGCCCTCGTCGACGGAGAGTCGGTCGAGCTGACCGCGCGGGAGTTCCTGCTGGCCGAGGTGTTCTGCCGGCATCCCGACCAGGTGCTGTCCCGGGAGCAGTTGTTGTCCCAGGTCTGGGGTTTCGACTTCGACCCGGGCTCGAACGTGGTGGACGTCTACATCCGGTACCTGCGCCGCAAGCTCGGCGCCGACCGGATCCAGACGGTCCGCG
Source organism: Kribbella sp. NPDC050281 (assembly GCF_040655855.1). NCBI lineage: Bacteria > Bacillati > Actinomycetota > Actinomycetes > Propionibacteriales > Kribbellaceae > Kribbella > Kribbella sp. NPDC050281. Next base: position 69,389 of record NZ_JBFAKS010000046.1, read on the forward strand.
GGATGGGCTACCGCCTGCTTCCGTGAGAGCACTCTCACCTGAACCTCAGACCAGCCTCACCGCCGGACGAGACGGTAGAACCACCATCGTCCAGCTAGGAGGAATCCATGTCCGGTCTGGGAATCGCCATCCCCGCCGATCTGCTCGCCATCGCTTTGCTTGCCTATGGCACCTACTTCCGCCGGTACCACCGCCGGGACCTGCTGCTCGCGTACGTCGCCCTGAACGTCGGGGTGCTCGCGGTCACCGCGATGCTGGCCGGCAGTGGTGCCGGCATGGGCCTGGGGCTGGGCCTGTTCGGCATCCTGTCGATCATCCGGCTCCGCTCGGACTCGATCACCCAGGAAGAGGTCGCCTACTACTTCATCGCGCTCGCGATGGGTCTGGTGAACGGGCTGCATCCCGGTCCGTTCTGGCTCGCCCCGGCGTTGAGCTTCCTGCTGGTCGGACTCATGTACGTCGTCGACCACCCGCGACTCACCCTGCGTTCGCGGCGGCAGCGGGTCGTCCTCGACCAGGCCTACCCCGATACCCGCGACATCGGTCCGGCTCTCGAGCGGTTGCTCCAGGCCGACATCCGGTACTTCGTCGTCCTCGATCTGGATCTGGTCACCGACACCACGGTCGTCGACGTCCGCTTCCGCGTCCGGCACAACGCCGTACCCGCGATGAACACCGTCCGCCGGTTCGAGCGGTACGCGTCGTGAGCCCGCGCTTGCAGGCAGCGATGGCGGGAGCACTGTCCGGCTTGCCGTCCGTCTCACTCGACGAGGTCCTGGCCGAGGCCGCTCTGCAGGTCCGCGTGGATCGCAAGTACCTGGTGCCGATCGGGACGTTCGTGGAGCTGGTGGCCAGGCTGCGCGATCGGTTCGCCGTACTGGAAATCGACGGCCGGCGAAGTTTCCGGTACGAGTCGGTCTACTTCGACACGCCGTCGCACCAGCTGTACCGGCAGCATGTGCAGCGGCGGCGGCACCGTTACAAGGTGCGCACCCGGTCGTACCTGGACAGCGGAGAGTGCAGCTTCGAGGTGAAGCTGAAGAGCAACCGGTCGGAGACGGTCAAGTCGCGGATGCCGTACTCGCCGGCGGACCGGGGTCGCCTGACCGGGCCGGCCCGGGAGTTCCTCGGTGAGCAGCTGCGCGCGGCGTACGGCCTGGCTGTCGACGAAGGACTGCGGCCGTCGCTCATCACGACGTACCGGCGGAGCACGCTGGTCGATCCGGTGGAGCACGCGCGGATGACCTGTGACGTCGGGCTCCGGTTCTTCGACGCGGGGAAGTCGATCGCGGTGCTGCCGGACACCGTGCTGGTGGAGAGCAAGACGGCGGGGCGTGCGGGAGTCGCGGATCGGGTCCTGCGCGAGCTTCGGGTCCGGCCGATCCACGTCAGCAAGTACTGCGTCGCCGCCGCGCTGCTCAATCCCGATCTGCGGTCGAATCCGTGGCACCGGACCGTACGGCTGTTCACCCGGCCGGGATGATGTGTGCGTCCGGGCCGGGGAAGAACAGGGACTCGGTGTCGGTGTCGGACCAGTGCACCAGGTACGGCGGTGCGCCGCCGGGGTCGTGGACCTCGACGATCTGGCCCTCGCGCCGGTGCGCGCTCAGGTGGTTGCTCTCGACAACTACCTGGTCGCCGGCCGCCGCCTTCACCGGGCCCACCCGCTCGAGTCGCACATCTCCTTCGCTCCCATCACAAACCTCCGTCGCCGCTGGTCGGACGGCGATCCCCGTTGCCGCCCCGATGCCCCCAGCTTGGCCCGAACCCTCGCCCGGCACCACCCCTTGCGCCCGGTCAGATCACCGCGAGCCCGACCGCATCGGCCGTCAATGGATGTCGGTGGCGAGGCGGGCGGCCAGGGCGGCGAAGATGCCGGCGCAGACGCGTTCCAGGCGGCGACGGACAGTGCTGCCCGCGCGGAGGAACTTGCTGGTCAGGCCGCCCGCGAGCAGCGCGACCGACGCGTCGACCGGGAAGCCGACCAGGATGAAGATCGCGCCGAGGATCAGGAACTGGACGGTCGCCGGCCAGGCGCCCGTGCCGGTGCTGATGAACTGCGGTACGAACGCCAGGTAGAACAGGATGACCTTCGGGTTGGCGAGGTTCGTCAGCGTCGCCATCACATATGTCTTGCGCAGCGTCCGCTGTGGCACGTCGGGCACGTCGGGCACGTCCTCGGGCTCACCAACGTGTTGCCGGCTGGCCCGCCAGGTCAGATAGGCGAGATACAGCAGGAACGCCGCTCCGGCGATCCGTACGCCGTTCAGCACCTGGGGCGCCGCCTGGATCAACGCACCGAGCCCCAGCGCCGCTGCGACGGTGTGAACCGCCAGCCCGGTCGACATCCCCGCCGCCGCGACCACCCCCGCTCGTCGGCCCCCGACCGCCGCGTTCGCCACCACGAACAGCATGTCCGGCCCCGGCACCACACTCACCAGGAACACGGCCACCACGAACCCCACGACTACCGAAGTCTCCATCTCCCCATCCTGACCCGGCCGCGCCTGCCCCTCACGCGAATTTCCACGTCGTGAAACAGTCAGACAGCGCTCACCCGGATGATGCGGGCGGATGGCTCGGGAACCGTGGTGGTGACGGTGAGGGAGTCTCCCGACCAGCCGTACGTCCAGCCGTCGAGGTCTGTCGGGAAGACCGGCGTGATGGTGCCGTGCGGGAGAGAGAAAGTGACCTCGGACGGGCCAGGGGACCGGTGCCAGAGACTCAGATAGGTGGTGGACGAGTCGCTGAGGCCGAGGGCGATCCACTCGTCATCCCAGTCAGGTAGGCCCAGCGGCCAGCGGGGGAGCAGGCTCGGCAGATGCTCGAGTACCCCGCGGTGCGCGCTGACCGCGGATCGGACCAGCTCCCGCTCGGACTCGGTCATCTGGTTGAGGTGACCGGACAGATACAGCCGTCCGAGGATGCCGTTGGCCAAGGCCAGGGTGAACTCCTCGCGCGTGGTCCCGGTGATCGGGTACGCCCAGTGGCCGGCCTGTTCGGGGAGTACGGCGGCCGGCGCCGCAGCCGCAATCGGGACGTACAGCAAGGGGTGTTGCTGGTCCGACGTCGACTGCAGGTGGAGCCGCGACAGCATGGCGTAGTCCATCCGCATCGCGCCGGACGCGCAGTTCTCGATCAGCAGATCAGGGTGCCGAGCTTGGATGTCGTCGAGCCAGCTCAGCAATGCGCGGTTGTGTTCGAGGAGTCCGTGGCCGAGCGACGTACCGCCCTTGTCGGTGCCCGGGCCGGTCATGGTGTTGTTGTCGAACTTGAAGAAACCGATGCCGAAGTCGCTGACCAACCGGTCGACGGTGTCGTCGAGGTGCTGGCGCGCCATCGGGCTGCGCAGGTCGAGGAGGTAGCGACCGTGTTCGGCGACGCGGACGCCGTGCCGGGTGAGGAACGCGTCGTCGGGCAGGCTGCCGGCGATCGGGGAGTCGACACCGATCACCTCCGGCTCCAGCCACAGACCGGGCACCATGCCGCGCTCGTGGATCCGGTCGATCACCTCGCTCAGCCCTTTCGGGAAGCGGGTGGTCGCCGGCTGCCACGCACCGACGGTGCTCCACCAGTCGCCCTCGGCATACCAGCCGGCGTCGATGCAGAAGTAGTCCGCACCCGCCTCGGCCGCGGCGTCGATGAGCGGCAGCAGTTTCTCCGTCGTCGGGTCGCCCATCAACGTGTTCATGTAGTCGTTGAAGATCACCGGCATCCGGTCGTCGACCGGCCGCCGCATCCGCAGCGCGCGCCGCTGCCGGGTGAGAGCGCCGAGAGCGCTGTCTGAGTCGGTTCCGACGACGAGGGAGACGGGCACAGTGGTGAACGGCGCATCCGCGGTCAGCCGCACGGTCCACTGGTGTTGCTGATCGGTCGGCCCGCTCAGCAGCAGGTAGCCGCCCTGCCGGTTCTCCCCGAGTTCGTAGTGCCAGGGTCCGTTGTGCTCGATCTGCCAACCCAGGGCGTACTCGCGGTCGACCAGAACGCCGACCGGCAACGACTCACCACTCGACCACGAGCCGGTACTCGTCACCGCGTGCCGGCCCTTCGCGACCGGGTAGTGCGGATCGCGGACGATCTTCGGGACCCGGCCCAATCGGAGTGATCGGACCGACCATCGGTTCTCGGCCATCCAGTCGTTGGCGGCCGAGTGCAGCTCCGCGTCGACCGACTCGAGACCGACGACCAGCGATGACAGAAAGGTCAGTTCGAGCTCACCCGGCCCGGTCAGCGACGCCTCGGACCACGCCCGTACGCCGGCTCGCGCCTCGAACACACTGGTGATCCGCAGACCGGTCCCGGCATCTTCCTGGACGATGCGCAACGTGGATCCGTCGTCGTCATGGCCGACGTACCGCAGCCGCTGGCCGAGGATCGTGTCGACGTGCCGGTTCGTCCCCGGGGAGCGTCCGTACCCGAGCGCCGAGACCTCCACCAACACCTGCCCAGGCACGGGGGAGTCGTGGGCCGGCGCCTCGACGGCGCGGACGGCGGTCAGCCGGACCGGACCGTCGTCGAGCGTGAAGGTCAGGGTCAGCTCGGGCGTGCTCCAGCGCAGGAGGTTCATCGATAAACCTTAGAAGGTTCCTCCGTCCGCACTTCAACCCTCGATCCGCGTCGTGGACGACTCAGTGTGATCCCCGCCAGAACCAAAGCCAGCCCTGCCACCTGGCGAAGCGTCAGCGCCTCACCCGACAACGTCAGCCCGAGCAGTACGCCGGTCACCGGGTTGAGCAGCCCGATCAGTCCGACCGTCGCGGCACTCAGATGGCGCAAGCCGGTGAACCACGCCGTGAACGCAACCGCGGTCGCGATCAAGCCGACATACGTGAACCCGCCGACCGCCGCGAGATCCAGCGCCGGCGGAGCGCCCTCGAAGACGACGGCGAACGGAATCAGCACCAGACCGCCCGCGATGAGCTGCCACGAGGTCGTCGCCAGCGGCCCGTCGGCGCGTCCCCATTTCTTGGCCAGCACGTACCCGCAGGACGACATCGTCATCGCCGCCAGCGAGGCGACCACACCCCGTACGTCGACTGCCGTCGTACCCGCGCCGAGCATCAGGCAGACGCCCGTGAGGCCGGCCGCGGCGCCGACAAGCACCAGCAGCGTTGGTCGCTCGGAGAGCAGGCCCCAGGCGAAGAGCGTCATCGTGAGCGGCGACGCGGACATGATCGTGGACGCGAGGCTGACCGGCAGCAGTTGTGACGCGAGGTAGATCAGCGCGAAGAACGCCCCCATGTTGCAGACGCCGAGCAGCAGCGACCGCCACCACCAGACGCCGCGGGGGAGGCGGCGTGCCAGGCAGAGCAGCAGCAATCCGGCGGGCAGAGCGCGGAACACCGCGCCGTACAAGGGGGATCCGGCCGGCAGGTACTCATGGGTGACGAAGTAGTTCGTGCCCCACGCCACCGGCGCGATCGCGGTGATCAGCACCCATCGGAAAGTAGTTTCCACGGAAGACACTATATCTTCCCAGGAAGATATAGTCTGCGGTGTGACCGAAGACCACCCCGAAGACCATCCCGAAGACCACGTGGCCAGGATCCAGGCGGAGTGGCGGGCAGCCCGGCCGGATCTCGATGTCGCGCCGCAGGGCGTGATCGGCCGGCTGCACCGGATCGCGAATCATCTGACCGGCGAGCTGACACTGCTTTATGCGAAGTACGGCCTGACCGAGGGGGAGTTCGATGTCCTCGCGGCGCTGCGGCGTGCGGGAACGCCGTACGAGCGGGCGCCGGGAGAGATAGCGCTCCACACGATGGTGACGACGGGCGCGGTCACGAAGCGGGTCGATCGCCTGCAGGAGGCCGGTCTGGTCCATCGCCGCCGCAGCGATGCCGATGGCCGCGGTCGCGTCGTACGGCTGACTCCTGCGGGCCGGAGGCTGATCGACAAGGCGTTCGCAGCCCACATGACCAACGAGCGGCGACTGCTTGGCTCGCTCAGTCCGGCGCAGGCGGATCAGCTGGAGGAACTGCTGACGACGTGGCTCGCGGACCTCGAGCCGCCGGAGGATAGTCGGGCCGTCACGGAATGACAGCAAGCCCCTGGCACTCCGGTACGATCCCTAGGCTGTCCGTGAAACCGTGCAACGCTCCTGTGCGTTCGGCACGTTTCCACGGTGCCGAAGTCTCATGAAGGAGAGTGCGTGGCCGGCCCCCATGTCGTGATGATCGTCGCGAACGACATCGCCAACGACACCCGAGTCCTGAAGGAAGCCGTCGCTCTCGGGCAGGCCGGGCGGCGGGTGACGCTGCTGGGCGTCTCGGCGTCCGGTGAACTGAAGATCGACACGATCGACGCCGGCGTGGTGATGATCCGGCTGCCCGGGAAGTTCCTGCTGCGCGACGACCGGAACCGGCGCCGCCGGGTCCGCCGCGCTCGCCGCCTGCTCATGGTCAGCAAGCCTGCGCCCGTCCGGAAGGCTCTCGTGACGGCCCGGTTGGCCGACCTGAAGGCGGAGTCTGGCCGCGCTGTCGCCCAGCGCAAGGCCGGGGCGGTCGGTCCGCTGGCCTTCAAGGCCGGGACGGTCCGCCGGGCGCTCCAGCGCCGGCAGCTGACGTTCTCCGGGAAGGGCGCCGGCCTGCTGAACCGCGCGGCGCAGTTCGAGGCCCGCAAGGCGACCCGGTTCTGGCAGCGGTGGGACCTCTGGATGACCCAGCAGAAGCGGCCGATCAACTGGCGCAGGGTGATCCCGGAGGCCGACGACTACGAGACGATCTTCGCCTCCGTGCTGGACCGGCTGATGCCCGACGTACTGCACGCCCACGACATGCACGTCATCGGTGTGGCCTCTCGTGCCGCCGGGCGGGCCGCGCTGCGTGGCCGGACCGTGAAGGTCGTGTACGACGCCCACGAGTACGTCCCCGGCCTGTCGACGTACCCGCCGCGTACGCCGCGGTTGGTGGCGGCGTGGGCGCAGCACGAGCGTGACTACATCCGCACCGTCGACCGCGTCGTCACTGTGAGTCCGGCGATCGCGCGGACGCTGCACACGCGGTACAAGCTGGACCGCGAGCCGAGCGTTGTGATCAACAGCCCGCAGCTGATCGACCTGGATCACGATGCACCTGACATCCGGAGCGCGATCGGGCTGGCCGACGACGTACCGCTGATCGTCTACAGCGGTGGCATCACCCGTGCGCGCGGCGTCGAGACCGCGATCTCGTCGCTGCCTCAGCTGCCGGACGTGCACTTGGCGGTGGTCTGCGTGCCGACGACCGAGATGAAGCCGGTCGACGAACTGCGTGCGCTCGCGGCGAAGGTCGGCGTGGTGGACCGGGTGCACTACCTGAACCCGGTCGCGCCGAACGATGTGACCAGCTTCCTGCGCACCGCGGACCTCGGGCTGATCCCGATCCTGCGCTACCCGTCGCACGAGATGGCCCTGCCGAACAAGGTCTTCGAGTACACCTTCGCGGGGCTGCCGGTGGTCACCAGCAACATGCCGACGCTGGAAGAGTTCGTCGGCAAGACCGGGATCGGCGAGGTGTTCGAGGCGGAGAACCCGACCGACCTCGCCGCCAAGGTGTCGAAGGTCCTGGCCGACCCCAAGCCGTACCGCGAGCGAGCCGCCTCCCCGGAGCTGCGGCACGAGATGTCGTGGGAGGCGCAGGCCGACAACCTCCGCGCACTGTACGACGAACTCCTCGGGCCGGTGGACGGCGTCGAGATCGTCAAGCCGCGGCTCGTCGTCGGACCAGTGGATGCCGACGGCGCGCCGAGCGCTTGGGTGCGGGAGATCGACGAGGCCGAGGTGGTCGGGCGCCGGCTGACCGCGGCCGACCTCGACGGCATCACGCACGTCGTGATGGAGGACTGGAAGTCCGTGCTCGGGAGCTCCGACATCACCACGGACCTCCCGCTGCTCGCCGCGGCGCGCATCAAGCACGGCGTAGTCGTCTACGGCCGGCCCGATCGGCCGGCGACGCGGGAGCGCGCGACGGCCTACAACGGCACGGTCTTCGTCACCGACGAGGCGATGCTCGACTCCGTCCCCGACAGCGAGTGGCTGCCGACGGGCGAGCAGGGCACCGAGATCCTGCGAAAGTTCATCGCCGACTGACGCCGATGGACTTTCTGACGGGGGCCGGTGGACGTCGGCTGGACTACGTACGGCGCGGGCGTGGCGAGCCGTTGCTGCTGATCCAGGGGATGGCGGGCCACCACGCCATGTGGGGCGACGAACTGCTCAGCCGCTTGGAAGACCGGTTCGACATCGTCGCGTACGACCATCGCGGCGTCGGACGCGGCGACCGGGCGGACGAGCCGTTCACCGTCGCCGACCTGGCTGACGATGCGGCCGCCGTGATCGCGTCGGCGGGCTGGGCATCCGCACACGTCTTCGGCATCTCACTCGGCGGGATGGTCGCCCAGGAGCTCGTACTGCGCCATCCGGACACGGTCCGGTCGGTCGCGTTGGGCTGCACCTGGGCAGGGGGAGCGAGCGGGGTCATCGCCGAGACCTCGCGGGACATGGTGGACGCGATCGCCAGCCGGGACGTGGAGCGCGGGCTGAGGATCAGCTTCGAGGCGAACCTGTCTCCGCGGTACGCCGCGGCGGTGCCGGACGCGCAGGAGGTCTACCGCCGGCGAGCGCTCGCTGTGAAGGTTCCCGTGCCGGTCGTGCTGATGCAGTGGCAGGCCGCCAAGGCCCACGACACCACGGAGCGGCTCGGTGCGATCGCCGTACCGGTCCTGATCCTGCATGGCACAGCGGACGCGGAGATCCCGGTGGAGAACGCCCAACGGCTGTCCAGCCTGATGCCTGCGGCGAAGGTTGAATTGTTCGACGATGCGGGTCATCTGTTCTGGTGGGAGGATCCGGACCGGACCGCAACGCTGCTGGTGACACTCACCACGGCCTGACGGCGCGCGGGGGACCGGGTGCGGTCCCGGCTGGTCGTGGGTGGGTAACCTTCCCTGGTCGTTTGGGTGAGCGATAGGAGATGATGCCCACCGTGACCGGACCACGTAGCCAGGACCCGCAGGACCGGCTGACCCCGTCGGAGGCCGACCCTGCCGTTGCGGGTCTGACCGTGGGGCTCGGTGGGCCGTCGGGGCGGTTCGCCCGGCTCAGCTCGTCCTGGTGGACGCCGCTGCGGATCGCGCTCGCGGTGTGCACGGTCACCTTCGCGCTCGGCGTACTGCAGAAGGCTCCCTGCATGGAGGCCGGCTGGGACCGGCAGAGCTGGCGGCCGTTCAAGGCGTTGTGCTACTCCGACATCGGCTTCCTGTACCAGGAGCGCGGGTTCGCGGAGGGCAACCGCCCGTTCCTCGACACGGGCAACTACCCGGTCCTCGAGTACCCGGTGCTCACCGGCGGCTTCATGGAGGTCGCGGCGCGGATCACCTGGGTGATCACCGGTGACCCGAAGAACGACCACACGGTCGAGCAGAAGCGCGCCACCGCGGGCGTGTTCTTCGTCGTGAACACCGTGATGCTGTTCCTCTGCGCCCTGCTCCTGGTCGGGCTGACCGTCGCCACCGCACGTGGCGTCGAGACGCGCCCCGGTGCGGCCCGCGGCCAGCCGATGAATGCCCTGTACGTCGCCGCCGCGCCGGTGTTGGCGCTGACATCGACGATCAACTGGGACCTGTTCGCGGTCGTGCTCACGGCCGGAGCGATGTTTGCGTGGTCGCGCGGCAAACCGATCTGGTTCGGCGTCCTGCTCGGGTTGGGGACAGCGGCGAAGTTCTACCCCTTCCTGCTGCTCGGGCCGCTGCTGATCGTGTGTATCCGCGGTCGCAAGATGTGGCCGTGGTTCCAGGCGGTGATCGCGACGGGCGTGTCCTGGGCACTGGTGAACGCGCCGATCTACCTGCTCGCGAAGAACGAGTGGATGTCGTTCTGGACGTTCAACGATCAGCGCGAGAGCGACTACGGATCGATCTGGTACGTGCTGAAGCTGGCCAAGCACGAGGTCGCCGACGTCAACCAGCTGAACATCGTGATCTTCGCCGGGTTGTGCCTGTCGATCGCGATCCTCGGCCTGATGGCGCCACGACCGCCCCGCTTCGCACAGCTCGCGTTCCTGGTCGTGGCGGCGTTCCTGTTGGTCAACAAGGTCTACTCACCGCAGTACGTGCTCTGGTTGCTGCCGCTGGTGGCGCTGGCGCGGCCGCGGTTGCGGGACTGGCTGATCTGGCAGGCGTGCGAGTGCTTCTACTGGATGCTGGTGTGGATGCATCTGGCCCAGTTCCTGGCGCCGGGGAATCCCGACGTACCGGACCGGATCTACTGGCTCGCCGTGATCCTGCGGATGGCTGGGACGCTGTGGCTGATGCTCATGGTGGCGCGCGACATCCTGCTGCCGGAGAACGATCCGGTCCGTCAAGGTGACCTGGTCGACGATCCGAGCGACGGCGTCAAGTCCGACGCCGCCCCCCGTCAGCTGGCCACCGCCTAGATGTACCCGGTCATGAGGTTGGTTGCAGTCTGGTGATGGGTGGTCGGCCGCCGAGTGCGGTGTGTGGGCGTTGAGTGTTGTAGTGGTTGAG